>NZ_JAKJJW010000010.1:0-116363 GCF_025669985.1 Brachybacterium atlanticum
GATCGGGAGCCCCGTCGGGCGCGGCCGCCGGCACCTCGGCGAGCGCCGCCGCGACCGCCGCGGCCGAGGCCTCCTCCCACCCCGCGACCTCGCACTCCGCCGCCGGGGCGGAGGACGCGCACCGCGCGCCGGCCACCAGCATCGACCTCGAGCAGGTCGAGTCGCGCCTGGTGCCCTTCCCCGTCGTCTCCGGCTACTACTCGCATCTCACCGCCGTGACCGGCGGCTTCGTCTGGCTCCGCCACCCTCAGCAGGGGGTGCTGGGCTCGGCCCGCGCGGGTGTCGAGGGCGAGGCCCCCTCGCCGACCCTCGAGCACTGGTCGCTCGCGGACCGCAAGCTCACCGTCCTCGCCGAGGACGTCACCGACCTGACCGTCTCCGGCGACGGCGAGACCCTGGTGATCCGGCAGGGCGAGCACTGGGTGCAGGTCCCCGCGACCCGCAAGGCCGAGGACGAGGACCCCGCCCGGATCGTCATCGACACGGGGCGCCTGCGCCTGACCGTCGACCCGGTCAAGGAGCGGCGCGGCATGCTCTGGGACAACTACCGGATCATGGCCCAGCAGTACTGGCGCGCGGACATGGACGGCATGGACTGGCACGCGATGACCTCCTGGTACGACCCGGTCATCGAGCGCCTGGTCACCGAGGACGACTTCCAGGACATGATGTGGGAGGTCCAGGGCGAGCTCGGCACCTCGCACGCCTACGTGCAGGGCGGGGTGTACCAGGCCGATCCGCCGATGCTGCCGGCCCATCTCGGCGCGGACCTCGAACGCCTCGACGGGCGCTGGGTGATCACCCGGATCCTGCCGGGCGACTCCTCCGACCCGGACGCCCGCTCCCCGCTGCTCGCGCCGGGCGTCGACGCCCGCGTGGGCGATGCGGTGCTGCGCGTGGACGGCCGGGACGTCGGCCCCGAGGGGATCGAGGCGGCGCTCGTCGGCTCCGCCGGGAAGGCGACCGAGCTGGTCCTCGGGCGCGACGGCGCCGAGCACCGGGTGGCCGTCACGCCGCTCGGCGACGACTCGGAGCTGCGCTACCAGGCGTGGGTCGAGTCGCGCCGCGCCCTGGTCGCCGAGCTCTCCGGCGGCCGGCTCGGCTACCTGCACATCCCCGACATGGTCTCCTCCGGCTGGGCGCAGATGCACCGCGACCTGCGCGAGGCGACCACGAAGGAGGGCCTGGTCGTGGACGTGCGCTACAACAGCGGCGGCCACACCTCGCAGCTGGTCACCGACCGGATCGCGCGTCGGGTGCTGTCCTGGGACTACCCGCGCCACGAGCGGCCGGGCACCTACCCCGCCTTCGCGCCGCGCGGCGCGGTGGTGCTGGTGACGAACCAGGAGGCCGGCTCCGACGGTGACATCGTGAACGCCGTCTCCCGCGCCCTGGAGGTCGGGCCGATCATCGGCACGCGCACCTGGGGCGGTGTGATCGGGATCGACGGCCGCTACGACCTGGTCGACGGCACCGGCGTCACCCAGCCGAAGTACGCGAGCTGGTTCGAGGGCGAGGACTGGGCGATCGAGAACTACGGCGTCGAGCCCGACATCGAGGTGCCGCTGCCGCCGAACGCCTGGGTGGCCGGGGAGGATCCGCAGCTCGCCCGCGGCGTCACCGAGGCGCTCGCACTGCTGGAGGAGGCCCCGGCCGCGGTCGCGCCACCCCTGCCCGCCCCGCGCTTCGGGATGCCGAAGGGCTGATCCGTCTCCCGTCGCCCGGCCGCTCTCGCTGTCGGACGGGCGACGGGAAGCCCGCGCCGCCCGCGACCACGACGCGAGGCGCGGGTCGGGAGGTGCGTCCAGGTGCAGGGCCCGGGACCTCGGCCCTGGCCGCGCATGCCGGACGGCCGTACCCTCGGAGGTACCGACGGCGGGCGCGACCGATGGGGGCATCCCGTCGACGGTCGCACCGCGCCCCCGGAACGGAGACCCCGATGCGCGCCGACGACGACAGCTCCACTCCCCCGCTCTTCGATCCCGAATCCCGACCGGTCGGGGTGCTCGTCGGCTACGACGGCTCCGACCAGGCGATCCAGGCCCTCCACTACGCCGCGACGATGGCGCTGGGGATCGGCTGCCGCCTCACGGTGGTCTCCGCGTTCACGGTGCCCGTGATGGTCTACCCGAACCTGGCCTCGCTGCCGCCGGTGCGCGAGGACGAGGCCCGTGCGGCCGCGTCCCGACAGGTCGCCGCGGGCGCCCTCCCGCACCTGGAGGGCTATCCGGGCGAGGTCGAGCTCGAGTCCGTCCAGGGCGATGCGGCCGGCGTGCTCGTCGAGCTCTCCGCGCTCGCCCGCCTCGCCGTCGTCGGCTCCCGCGGCCGGGGCGGCTTCCTGGGGCGCCTGCTGGGCTCCGTCTCCGAGGCGCTGCCCGCCCACGCGCACTGCCCGACGGTCGTGGTCCCCTCGAACTACGAGGTGCCCGAGACCACCGGACGCGAGCGCTTCACCGAGGTGCCGGGCACGGAGCCCGTGGTGGTGGGGCTGGACGGCAGCGAGGACAGCACGCTGACCACCCTCGCGCAGCGGGCGGCCGCGGCTGCCGGGGCGCCGCTGCACCTGCTGCAGGCGATCCCGCCGCTGGACACCTGGTCCGCCTCCGCGCTCGCCACGGTGCCCGACCAGCAGTTCCTGGACCGGCAGCTCGAGGAGCTCCTCGCCCTCCTCGAGGGCGAGGCCCGGGCGCTGCGCGACCGGAACCCCGAGGTGGCGGTCACCGCCTCGGTGGAGGTCGGCGATCCCGTCGCGCTGCTCGTGGAGCGCTCGCGCGACGCGCGGCTGACGGTGGTGGGGACCCGTGGACGGGGCCGCACGATGAGCGCCCTGCTCGGCTCGGTCTCCCGCGGCCTCCTGGAGCGGGCGCAGGGCCCGGTGATGGTGGTGCCGGACCTGGACATCTCGCGGATCGGCCACGACCGGCGCCGCCCCCGCTGAGCCGGGGTCAGTGGCCTCCGCCGGTGTAGAGCTCGGGCTCGGGAAGGCCATGCTCCCGGCGCACGCGGCGCGAGAGCCCCTCGATCGCGGTGAGCGCGGCCAGGACGTCGTCGGCCGTCACCGGGAAGGGCATCGAGTGGATCGTCTCGCCCTCCACCGTCGCGGCCTCGGCGACCGCGCGGAGCTCCTTCCGGTCCTCGGGGGTCAGCCCGATCTCGGTGAGGGTGTTCGGCAGGCCCACCTTCGTCGTGAACACGATGAAGTCCTCGATCTCCTGGGCGGGGGCACCCTCGAGGACGAGCTGGGCGAGGGAGCCGATGTTGACCTTCTGGCCATGGGTGAGCCCGTGCGTCTGCGGGGCGGCGGTCAGCCCGTTGTGGATGGCGTGCGCGGCGGCGAGGCCCCCGGACTCGAAGCCCAGCCCGGACAGCAGCGTGTTCGCCTCGACCACGGCCTCCAGGGCGGGAGTGACCACGCGCGCGGCGACCGCATCGAGCGCCGGCAGCGCGTTCTCCCACAGGATGTCCCAGCTCAGCTCCGCCAGCGCGGTGCCGGCGAGGGTGGGGCGGCCGCCGGCCATCGCCGTGCCGGTGCCGCGGCGGGTGGCGCGCGCCTCGAGCCAGGTGGCCAGCGCGTCGCCGATCCCGGCGGCGAGGAAGCGCACCGGCGCCTCGGCCACGACCTGGGTGTCGATGAGGACGAGGTCCGGGTTGCGGGGGAAGAAGCGGTACTCGTGGAACTCGCCCTCGGCCGTGTAGATCACCGCGAGCGCGGAGGTCGGCGCATCGGAGGAGGCCGCCGTGGGCACGCTCGCCCAGCGGATCCCGGCGAGGTGCCCGGCCGCCTTCGCGGCGTCGATGCTCGATCCGCCGCCGAAGCCCACGATGACGTCATGGCTTCCGGCGGCGATCGCGGCGACCAGCGCGTCGACAGCATCCGTCGTCGCGAAGCGCTCGAAGCCGACGCGCTCGAGGGGCAGACCCGCCGCGGCGAAGGAGGCGCCGACCTGCTCGGAGAAGAGCCCCCAGACGATGTCGTCGGCGACGAGCAGCGGGCTGCTCCCGAGGGCGGCGAGATGGGTGCCCAGCGCGTCGAGCGCCCCCTTCCCCTGGACATAGCGGCTCGGGCTGGCGAGGACGGTGAGCTCGGACATGGCGTAGCGCTCCTTCGGACCGGCGGACGGGCTCGCGACCACGAGCCCGCCCTCCATTGTCGTCCCGTCCCGGGTGCGCGGCAACGAGGGTTCTGATCGGTCGAGAAGTCCGGCCGTCCCACTCAGCCGACGGCGGACCCGACGACGCCCGACCGCGGCGCTCACCCCCGCCGCGGGACCTCGGCCCCGCACGGGCCGGTCCGGCCGTGACTACGATCGACGGACCGGCGGAGGAGACCCACGGGGGCGGCTCCGTCGGCCCAGGGAGCCCCCGACCCAGGAGGTCGAGATGCCCGACGACGACGTCACCGCCCAGCCCGCCCGGACCAGCCCCGCCGACACCTCCGCACCGACCGGCCGCGCCCCGGCACCCAGTGTCTCCCACGCTCCCGGCACCTCGCCGGACGGGGAGCGGCCGCTCGGAGTGCTGATCGGCTACGACGGCTCCGGACAGGCCGTCCAGGCGCTGCACTACGCCGCCCGCGCCGCGCTGCGCCAGAACCTGCCGCTCACCGTGGTCACCGCCTACACCGTGCCGACCATGGCCTACGCCGAGGCGGCCCTCACCCCGGTCGTCCCGGCCGAGGTCGCGCGGCTGAACGCCGCCCGCGAGCTGCTCGACGAGGCGCGGGAGCACCTGCGCGACTACAGCGGAGCCGTCGACCTGCGCGCCGAGTGGGGCGATGCCGCGGGCGTGCTCGTGAAGCTGTCGGCCCAGGCCGCTGTGGCCGTCGTCGGCGCGCGCGGACGCGGCGGCTTCATGGGCCGGCTGCTCGGCTCGGTCTCCGCCGCGCTCCCCGCCCATGCGCACTGCCCCACGGTCGTGGTGCATCGCGGCTACGAGCTCGGCGAGGGCGCGCACCGCTTCGAGCCCCTCGAGGAGGACGCCCCCGTGACCGTCGGCACCGACGGCTCCGCCCGGGCTCGGGCGGCGCTGGACGCGGCCGCGCAGGAGGCGCTCGCCCGCGGCACCTCGCTGCGCGTGCTCATGGTGCTCCCGTCCCTGGAGGACTGGGGCGGCTCCTATGCGTCCTGGCGCCCGGACCCCGACATGGTCCGGACCCATCGCTCACGGGCCGCGGCCCGGCTCGAACGAGGCCTGGAGCAGCGTCGCCGGAAGCAGCCCGAGCTCAGGATCACCAGCGAGGTCCTGTTCGGCGACCCCGTACGACTGCTGATCGCGGAGTCTACCGATGCGCAGCTCACCGTCGTCGGCACCCGCGGGCACGGGCGCGTGACCAGCACTCTGCTCGGCTCGGTCTCCCGTGGCCTGCTCCAGCACGCCGAGGGACCGGTGATGGTGGTGCCGTCCCACGCCACGTAGCATCCCCGCAACGCCGGCCCGTCGCACCGACGAGGGGCATCTCGCGCCGCGCCGCGCGGCCCGACGGGGCAGAATGGCGACATGTCCGCCTCCCGCTCGCCGCTGCGCCTCGTGCGCGGAGGCACCGCCGCCTCGATCGCGACCGCCGTCGCGCTCGGCGGCCACCTCGCGGGCGGCGGGCCGATGCCGGCCTGCCTCGGGATCCTCGTGCCCTGGTGGCTCGCGGTCGCCGTGTGCACGCTGCTGGCGGGCACGCGCTTCTCCCTGGCCCGCATGGGCGTCGCGGTGCTGGCCAGCCAGGCGCTGTTCCACGGACTGTTCAGCGCGGGCACGCCCGGTGACCCGGGGCGGGCCCTCGTGGACCCGCCGGGCTCCCATCTGGGCCACGGCGCGGGCCACGCAGGGCACGGCGCCGGCGGCGTCGCCGGGCACGGCGCTCACGGCGACGGCGGCGAGGGGGTCGCGTGGGTCGCCGACCATGCCCTGCACGGCAGCCACTCGGACCTGCGGATGCTCCTGCTGCACGTGCTCGCCGCGATGGTGACCGCGGTGCTGCTGCAGCACGGCGAGTCGGTGCTGATGCGCTGCGCGCGCCTGGCGCTGAGCGTCCTCGCGGTGCTCGCGCATCCGCCGCTGCTGCTGCTGCTCACGCTGCTGGTGCCCGAGCGGCCGGCCCGGCCCCTGCCCGCGGCGCCCCATCTCCTGCACGCCCAGCGTGCCGTCCTCGCCCCGCAGCTGCGCCGGGGCCCTCCGGTGGTCCTCGCGGCCTGAGCAGGGACGACGCGCCCGCTCAGACCGTCCCCGATCGACCATCACCCGTCCGGCATCCCTGCCGCACGGGTCCGCGCCGACCGCTGCCCGCACGCCCCTGCGCCGCGGACCGTCGGCCCTTCGAGAGGACCTTCGATGTCTCAGCATTCCACGACCCAGCGTTCCTTCCTGCCCTCTGCCACCCGCCCCACCCGCCGGGCCGCCCTCGCCGCAGCCCTGCTCCTGCCCCTCGCCGCCTGCGGCTCCGACCCCTCCGACGGCTCCGAGACGGGTGGCGCTGCCTCGGACGGCGGCGGCACGAGCGCCGAGGGGCTCATCCTCGTCGACCCGTGGGTGAAGGCCGCCGAGGAGGGCATGACCTCCGCCTTCGGCACCCTCACCAATGCGACCGGCCGCGATCTGCAGCTGATCGCGGCGAGCACCCCGACGGCCGGGATGGTCGAGCTGCACGAGACCACGGGGGACGGCTCCGGCGGCATGAGCATGCAGGAGAAGGAGGGCGGCTTCCCCGTCCCCGACGGCGGCGAGCTCGTGCTCGAGCCCGGCGGGGACCACCTCATGCTCATGGACCTCGCCGCCCCGCTGCGGCCCGGCGACGAGGTGGAGCTGACGCTGCAGTGCGAGGACGGCACCGAGCTGGTCGTCACCGCCACGGTGAAGGACTTCGCCCGCGCGCAGGAGCACTACGAGCCCGAGGGCTCGGCCGGCTCCGGTGCCTCCGACGACGGCGGCGAGCACGACGGGCACGACGCGGACGCCGGCGCCGACGACAGCCACGGCACCGACGAGCACGGTGAGGACACCGAAGAGGACGGCGCCGAGTGACCGCCCCCGACCACCGCGCCCCCGCCCGCCCCGGCAGGCGCCACCTGCTGCGGGCCGGCACCCTCGGCGCCGGAGCGCTCGGCATCGGCGCCGCGGGGGTCGGGCTCGGCCGCACCCTCGACGACCCCGCCGCCCCTGCCGACTCCGCGGAGGAGGCTTCGACCCATCAGGCGCCCTACGGCGCCCCGACCGTCCCCTTCCACGGCGGGCACCAGGCCGGGATCGAGACGCCCGCCCCGGCGTCTGCCATGCTCCTGGCTCTCGACCTGCGTGAGGACGTGGACCGGGACGGGGTGCTGCGGATGCTGCGCCTGCTCACCGACGACGCCGCCCGCCTCACCCGGGGCGAGCCCGCGCTCGCGGACACCGAGCCGGAGCTCGCGACCGAGCCCGCCTCCCTCACCGTCACCGGCGGCTTCGGCCCGGGGCTGATGTCCCGGGCCGAGCGCCCGGCGCCGGACTGGCTCGCGCCCCTGCCCGCCTTCGGCATCGACGAGCTCGAGGAGCAGTGGTCGGGCGGGGACCTGCTGCTGCAGGTCGCGGCCGACGATCCGCTGACGGTCTCCCACGCCGCACGGATGCTGCTGAAGGACGCCCGCGCCTTCACGACCCTTCGGTGGGGGCAGACGGGATTCCGCCGCTCCCCCGGCGTCGTGAGGCTCGGCAGCACCCTGCGGAACCTCTTCGGCCAGCTCGACGGCACCGCGAACCCCGCCCCCGGCAGCGAGCACTTCGCGAAGGTGGTCTGGATCGAGGACGGCCCCTTCGCGGGCGGCACCTCGATGGTGGTGCGTCGGATCCGCATGGACCTCGACGGCTGGGACGAGGCCGACCGCGGCGCGCGGGACGCCGCGACCGGCACCCGACAGGACGACGGCGCGCCGCTGTCGGGCGGGGACGAGAGCACCCCGCCGGACTTCGAGAAGGTCTCCGCGAACGGCTTCCCGGTGATCGGGGAGTTCTCGCACATGCGCCGGGCCCGCGGGATCGACGACGGCGAGCACCAGGAGATCTACCGCCGGCCGTACAACTACGAGCACGCGCCGGCGCCCGGCTCGGGGCTGCTGTCCGAGGCGGGGCAGGTGTTCGTGTCCTTCCAGGCCGATCCGCTCGCGCAGTTCCTGCCGATCCAGCGCCGCCTGGACGAGCTGGACCTGCTGAACCAGTGGACGACACCGATCGGCTCGGCCGTGTTCGCGATCCCGCCGGGCTGCGCCGAGGGCGAGTTCCTGGGGCAGTCCGTGCTGGAGTAGCCGAGCCGCCGCCGGCCCGTCCGGCCGCGACCGAGCGCCGTCTGCACAGACGGGACTCCAGCGGCACGGTGCGGAGCTGAGCTCCTCACCGTGCCGCTGGAGTCCCCTTTCTGCCGGGCCCTGCGCGACGAACCGACGAGGAGGGCGGGGAGTGCGGGAGATCGACAGCCGGCAGGTGGCAACCCGTGGCGAGTCCGTCGGCCTTGTGCGAGGGCCTCGTATGCTGGCCGGAACCCCCTGCGCCCCGGCACGACCGCCCGGACCGTCGTGCTCGCACGCGCAGGCCCCGACGACCGCAGGAGATCATCCATGCCCCGCTTCAACATCCCGGCCGAGGACGCCCAGGGACCCCTGGTCGTCGGGATCGACATCGGCTCCGGGGGCACCCGCGCCGCCGTGTACGACGTCTCGGGCCGCGAGGTCGGCAAGCTCCAGCACAAGGAGATCCATGCCTTCACGGTCGACGACGACGGCACCAGCACGATCGACGCCGACCAGATCGTCGCGGAGATCCGCACCGCGCTCTCCGCCGTGCTCGGCCACGGCGAGCTGCCCGGCGACGTGCGCGCGATCGGCTTCGACACCTTCGCCTCCTCGCTGATCGCGGTCGACACGGCCGGCAACGCGCTGACCCCGTGCATCACCTACGCAGACACCCGCTGCCACGCCCAGGTGGGCGAGCTCGCCTCCCGGATCGACGTCGAGGACCTGCACGAGCGCACCGGCGCCCGCCTCCACTCCTCCTACACCGCGCCACGGCTGCTGTGGCTGCGCAAGGAGCACCCCGAGGTCTTCGCCCGCACGGAGCGGTTCATGGCGCTCGGCGAGTACGTGGCCTTCAAGCTGCTGGGCACGCCCGCGCTCGGCACCGCCTCCGCAGCCTGGTCCGGCATGATCGACAGGCGCACCGGGCAGTACGTGCCCGAGCTGCTCGACGCCGTGGGCGTGGACGAGGCCGCGATGGGCCCCGCGATCGACCCCGACGACGCGCTGCACGTCGCCGGCACCCCGCTGGCCGCCGAGTTCCCGCAGCTGGCAGAGGCCGTGTGGCTGCCCGTGATCGGCGACGGCCTCGCCGCGAACCTCGGCATCGGCGCGCTCGGGACCGGCACCTGGGGCATCTCCACCGCCACCTCCGGCGCGATCCGTCAGCTGCTGGACACCGACATCCCCGCCCTCCCCTCCGGGCTGTGGGCATACCGCGTGGACCAGCGCCGCACGCTCGTCGGCTCCGCCATGAGCGACTGCGGGCGCGTGCTGGACTGGTGCCGCAACGAGCTCGCGATGCCCTTCGACATCGACGCGACCGACACCGCGACCCTGTTCTCCGGCCCGCCCTCCCAGGGCACTCCGCTGGTGGTCCCCTTCTTCTCCGGCGAGCGCGGCACCAAGTGGCGCGGCAGCTCCCGGGCGATGTTCACGAACGTGGGTGCCTCCACGACCTGGAAGGACATGCTGCTCGGCGCGATGGAGGGCGTGGCTGTGTCGTTCCTGCGCATCGCCGACCAGATGCGCGAGGCCGGCGGCGAGCCCGAGCGGATCGTGCTCTCCGGCGGCATGACCGGGGCGATCCCCGGCTGGCTGCACCTGCTCTCCGACGCGCTCGCCATGCCGATCGACCACGTCGCCGTCTCCCGCTCGACCATGCGCGGCGCGGCCGTGATGGCCCTCGAGCAGGCCGCGCCCGAGATCCCCGTCGCCGAGGCGCCGGTGCTCGCCCGGGTCGAGCCGGTGCTCGCCCACCAGGACTACTACCGCGAGCGCCTCGAGCGCTTCGAGAAGCTCGCCGACCTGGCCTGAGGGGGCGGCTCGCTCGCACGAGCACCGCATGCGCTGCCCGCGGTGCATGGTCTGCAGATGGCGCATGGCGTTCCACTATGCCTATATAGGCGTAGTGGGACGCCCTGCGCCGCCACCGAACCACCGCCCGGCGCGGCGTCGATCAGATCATGGTCCTGGTGGGTGAGCCGCGGCGCCGGTGAGGGCCCGGCCGCGGCGGGGCCTCGTGCACCGCGGGCCAGGAGCACTGAGTCTCAGGTGCACCGCACGGCAGCACGACGCCCCGCGGAACAGATCCGCGAGGCGTCGTGTCGAGTCCGGCCGGAGCCTGGGCACCGGGCCTCAGGGGCGGGGCAGGCGCTGCTCCTCGACGACGACGGCCGCGACCAGCGGGTCGCCGGCGGGCACGTCGAGCAGGGCGAGCAGGGCGGTGACCCGCTCGGTCGCGTCCTCGATGCCGGCCGCCGAGGCGATCTCGGAGCTCTTCGGGTCCTGCACCTCGTGGCCGCCGTGCACGCGATCGGTGACCCAGGCGGTCCAGGCGGCGACGGCCGCGACCTCGCCGGGGGCCTCGTCCGGGCCGCCGAGCTCGGCGATCACGGGCAGGGCGCGCACGGGCAGCTTCGCGGTGCCGTCGGCGGCGATGCGGATCAGGTTGTCCGCGAGACGCGGGTTGCGGAAGCGCTCCTCGAGGGCGGCGGTGTAGGCGTCGAGCTCGTCGGCCGGCAGCGGCAGCGTCTCCCGAGCCTCGCTCCACAGCTGTTCGACCAGGGCGCGCACCTCGCGGTGGCCGATCGCCTCATCCACGCGCTCCACGCCCGCGACCTGGCCGGCGTAGGCCATGAGAGTGTGGGCGCCGTTGAGCAGGCGCAGCTTGCGGCGCTCGTGCACCTCGATGTCGTCGGTGAACTGCACCCCGGCCTTCTCCCACTCGGGGCGACGACCGCGGAACCGGTCCTCGATGACCCACTCGGTGAACGGCTCGGTGACCACCGGGACGGCGTCGGCGAAGCCGGTCTGCTCGCGCACGGTGTCCGCGGTGCCGTCGTCGGCCGAGGGGGTGATCCGGTCGACCATGGAGGAGATGACGTCGACGTGGTCCTCGAACCAGGCGGCGGTCTCCTCGTCGAGCTCGGCGCGGACGGCCTCGCCCAGCACCTCGCCGTTGCCAGTGAGGTTGTCGCAGGAGACCAGCGCGATCGGCTCGTCGACGCCGGCCTCGCGGCGGGCCTTCAGCCCCAGCGCGATGCGGGCGGGGGCGGAGGTCGCCGGATCCGACCCGGCGGCGTAGCCCTTCTCGGTGATGGTCAGGGTGACCACGGCGGTGAAGGGATCGGCGAGCAGCTGGACCAGGGCGTCGACGTCGGCGGCGGGGTGGACCTCGTCGATCACGTCCAGCACGCTGACCTCGTCGGCCTCCGGGCCGCGCACGATCAGGCCGTACTTCCCGCCCTGGGCGTTCAGCGCGTCGGCCATCGCGGCGGAGCGGCCGGTGAAGGCGACCACGGACCAGCCGCCGGCCACGGCGGTGGCGGGCAGGGTATGGGCGCGGGCGAAGTTGCCGATCCCGAGGTGGACCAGGCGGCCGACGTCGGAGGGGGCGGGGGCGTTCATCGGAGCGGTTCCTCTCACGCGGACTCGCCGAGGCGGAAGACCTCGCGAGGCTGCTGGGTGGGCAGGGTGGCGACGAGCGCCTCGGCGTCCTCGAGACGCATCCGGTGCTCGGCGACCAGTCCGGCCAGGTGGCTCGCGTCGATGCGGCGCGACATGTCGTGGCGCGCCGGGATCGAGCAGAAGGCGCGGGTGTCGTCGATGAATCCGCTGGTGCGCGTATAGCCGAGCGTCTCGGAGACGGCGCGGCGGAAGCGCAGGATCGCATCGGGCGAATCGATGAACCACCACGGCGCCCCTGCGTACACCGAGGGGTACACGCCGGCCAGCGGCGCGATCTCGCGGGAGAACACGGTCTCGTCGATCGTGAACAGCACGGTGCGGAAGCCCTCCGCGTGGCCCACGTCGTTGAGCATGGGGCGCAGGTGGTGGACGTAGTCGACGGCGACGGGGATGTCGAAGCCGACGTCCGCCCCGAACTTCTCGAACATCGCGTCGGAGTGGTTGCGGGAGACGGCCGGGTGCAGGGTCATCACGAGCCCGTCCTCGGCGGCCAGACGGGCCTGGTCGGCGAGCAGGTGGCGGCGCAGCGCCACGGCCTCGTCGGCCCCGATCGTGCCCTCGAGCGCGGCGGTGTAGAGGCGGCGGGCGTCCTCGATCGCGAGCCGCTCGGTGCCGGGATCGATGTGGGCGTGGTCGGAGGAGACCGCACCGTGGTCACGGAAGTAGAGGCGGCGGGTGCGCATCGCCTCGAGGTGGCCGTCGTAGGTGCCGGTGTCGACGCCGGCGGACTCGCCGAGGGCGGCGACCAGCTCGGGGAAGTCGGCGCGGGCGGGCTCGAGGTACTTGTCGGGCCGGAAGGTGGGGATCACGCGGCCGGTGAAGGAGGCGTCGGCGGCGAGGGCGTCGTGCGGGGCGAGGTCGTCGACCGGGTCGTCGGTGGTCGCCATGACCTCGATCCTGAACTGGTCGAACAGGGCGCGGGGACGGAATTCGCGGCGGGTGAGCTTGTCCGCGATCTCGTCGTACATCGCGGCGGCCGTGCGCGGGTTCAGCACGGTCTCCAGGCCGAAGACCTCGGAGAACTCGTGCTCCATCCAGTAGCGCGAGGGCGTGCCGGCGTAGGCGTGCCAGTGCTCGGCCAGCAGGTGCCAGGCCCTGCGGGAGGCCTTCTCGTCCAGCGGGCCCTGGGCCACGCCGAGGTCGGCGAGGTCCACGCCGCGGGCGTGCATCAGCCGGTTGACGTAGTGGTCAGGGGTGATGAACAGCGAGGTCGGGTCGCGGAACGGCTCGTCGTCGAGCAGGAGGCGCGGATCGACGTGCCCGTGGGGCGAGACGATCGGCTGGTCCTTCTCCAGCTCGTAGAGGCTGCGCGCGATCTCGCGGACGGCCGGGTCCGCGGGCAGGAGGCGGTCGGGGTGCGGGACGAAGGCGTCGTTGCTCATGCGGCCATCCTCGCAACCTTTCGCGAGAGCGTCGGACGGTTGTCACGGGTTGCCGGGGAAAGCGCCCTCCATCAGACTGATCGGCGCCCCAGCAAGCGGCCGGGGACTGCGTCGGGCGCGCCGCCTCAGGGGGTCTCGCGCGGTCCGGTGCTGCCGCGGGGCACGAGCCGCACGGGCAGCGAGCCCTCGACCGGGGTGCGGTGGGCGGAAGGGTTCTCGATGCGGCGGATGAGGCGCTCGACGGCGGCACGGCCCTGGGCGCGCTTGGGGCTGACGATGGTGGTGAGCCCGCCGCCGACGAGCCGGGAGAGCTGGATGTCATCGTGCCCCATCACCGACAGCTCCTCGGGCACGCGGATGCCGGCGCGCAGGGCGGAGACCAGGAAGCCGAAGGCGACCAGGTCGTTGTAGCAGATCACCGCATGGGGCAGGGAGTCGCGCATCTCCTCGAAGGCCTGCTCGCCGCCCGCGATGGTGGGGGCGAAGGGGCCGTGGCGCTGGATCTGCAGCCCGTGCCGGCGGGCGGCGACGCGGACGGCGCGCCAGCGCTCCCCGTCGGACCACGAGTTCACGGGCCCGGCGACGTAGGTGACGGTGCGCAGGCCGTTCTCGGCCAGGTGGGCGATCGCCTGGCCCATGCCGTGCTCGAACTCGGGGGTGACGGAATCCAGGCCTGCCACGCGCCGGTTCATCACGACGACGGGGATGCGCTTCGACAGGTGGTTGAGCATCGCGTCGGACTGCCGGGTGCCCGAGAGCACGATCCCGTCCACGACGTCGACGGCGCTCTCGAGGCTCGCGCGCTCGCGCGCCTCGTCCTCGACGGCGTCCAGCAGGAGCAGCAGGAAGTCCTGCTCCTGGGCGGCCTCCTGCATGCCGGAGACGAGCTCGGCGAAGTAGGGGTTGGTGAGGTCCGGGACCTCGATGCCGAGGCGCTGGTGGCGGTGGGCGCGCTCCTGCGAGGGCGGGGCGGAGGTGCGGTAGTCCAGGACCTTCGCGGCCGCCATGACCTTGGCATGGGTCGCGGCGCTGACCCGGCCGGGGCGGGAGAAGGCGCGCGAGACGGTGGAGGGGGCGACACCTGCCTCCTTGGCGACGTCGTAGATCGTCACGCGCGCGTCCGTCACTCGGCCGGCTCCGTCCCGCGCCCACCGGGCGCTGTCCTCGGGGGCGCCGCGCGCCCGCTGTCCTCGGCAGATCTCACCCTCACGGAAGGGCAACCGGCGGCAACCGCCCCGTCCGGGCGGCTCTCAGGACCGCTCCCGCATCCCGTACCCCTCGTCGAGGGTCGTGGTCACGAGGTACCGGGTGTCCTCGACGTGGACCGAGGTCGCGGCGTCGGCGGAGAACAGCTCGGGCACGGCCAGCGGCCCCTCGAGGTCGACATCGTACGGGTTCACCATCTGCCCCTGGGAGGTGTCGAGCACCACCAGGGTCCCCTCCTCGGGGCGCTGGGCGTAGGCGAGGCGCTCCCCCGCGGCGATCAGCACGAGCTGTTCGGGGTCGTCGTGCCGCCAGGTCTCGGTGCCGTCGGCGGCGAGGCCGCGCACGGTGCGGCCGGCGGTGACCACGGTGGTGTCCATCGCGTGGTCGTGGGCGGCGGCGGTGATCCCGTCCGCGAGGACCCGGCCGCCTGCGACGTCGAGCAGCGCGCCCGTCCCGTCGGGGCCGACGAGGACGGCGTGGGAGGTCGTCGGGTCGATCCGGCCGGAGACCTCCGAGGTCGCGAGGTCCAGTCCCTCGGGTGCCGGGATCCGCCAGCGCTCCGTGCCGGAGGGGACGTCGCGGGCGACGAGCTCCTCGCCGTCGACGAGCAGCACCGTGCCGAGATGCTCGGCCAGGAGCCGGCCGCCCGCGAGATCGGCCTCGGCCTGCGCGGTCCCGCCGGTGCCGGGGTCGAGGACGGCGCGGCCGGAGCCGTCGGCCGCGGCGACCAGGAGCCCGGGGCCGACGGGCGGACCAGGCACGGCGACGGGCCCCCAGAGATGCTCGGCCCCGCGCAGGCGGTATCCGGTCAGGGTGGTGACGCCGTCGGCCGTGCGGTCCGTGAGGACGGCGACGGCGCGGGCGCTGTCGTCGCGGGTGAGGACCGCGGCCTCGCAGCCGAGGGGGCGGCGGGCGGTCCACAGCGCGGTGCCGTCCTGGTCGACGGCGGTGAAGCGCACGGCGTCTCCGTCGCAGCGGCGGCCCAGGAAGATCCCGTCGAGCTGCTGCGGGGCGGCGGTCCACCCGGGCTCGACCACGATCATCACGAGCATCTCGAGGGGGAGCCGCAGCGTGGCGGGGTCGACGACGGTGGCCTGCTCGCCGAGGAGGGCGGGCATGGGGTCGACGGGGGCCAGCGGGGTGTCGGCGCTGGTCGGCGCGCCCTCCGGGGTCTCCGGGGTGCAGGCGGCGAGCGCCGCGGCGCCGAGCCCGGCGGTGCCGAGCCCGAGGGCGCGCAGCAGGCCGCGGCGGGAGGTCCTGCCCGTCGGAGCCGACGGGGTCTGCGGTGACTGCAGGGTCATCGGCCCCTCCGATCCTGCGGGCCCGCCGTCCCGTCGGCCGAACCGGCTGCCGCATCGTCCGCCGCCCCGTCGGCCGTCCTGCCGCCCGCCGCGCCGTCGGCCGTCCTGTCCGCCGACTCCGCCGCGCCTCGCCGCTCGGCCCGCCACCACAGCAGCAGCGCGAGGGCCGCGAGGCCCGCGATCACCGCGATCTGCACCCCGGTCGAGCTCAGCGGGGCCAGCGACTCCTGCCACTGCGCGAGCACCCGCGTCGGGACGAGGGAGGGCAGCGAGATCAGCCCGTTCGTCGTCCAGAACAGGACCCCGAGCGCGATGATGAGCAGCCCGGTGAGCAGGGTCGTGGAGTGCAGGGTGAGCGGGCCGAGCGCGAGGGGCCGCCCGCGCAGCAGGCGCCGGGAGCGGGGGCCGAGCTTCTCCCAGGTCAGGGCGAGCAGCAGCAGCGGCACCACCATGCCGGCGCCGTAGGCGGCCAGCAGCACGGCGGCGCGGAGGATCCCGCCCTGGCCGAGGGCGAGCGTGAGGACGGCGCCGAGGACGGGCCCGGCGCAGACCCCGGCCACGCCGCCGACGGCGCCGAGCAGGAAGGTGCGCGGCTGCCCGGAGCCGCGGGCGGAGGCCTGGCGGAGCCGGTCCGCGCCGGGCAGCACCCGGGCGGGGTCCAGGCCGATCCCGAGGGCGTGCACCGCGCCGAGCAGGATGAGCAGCACGGAGGTCGCGGCGACGAGCACAGCGCGGTGCTGGGCGAGGAGCCCGCCGAGCGCCCCGGCGCCCACGCCGAGCGGCACGAGGGTGAGCAGCAACCCGACGTAGAACACGGCGCCGTGCAGGAGCAGGCCGGCGCGGCGGGTCACGGTCGAGGCGAGATAGCCGGGCAGCAGCAGCGCCCCGCACGGGCTGAGCAGGGCGAGGGCGCCGCCGAGGAAGGCGGGCAGCAGGCTGATCCCCATGTCAGGCCTCCGCCTCCTCGAGCGCCGCCTCGACCTGCTCGAGGAACACCTCGGTGGGCTGCGCGCCGACGGTCGGGGTGCCGTCGAGGACGAACGACGGGGTGGTCACGGCGCCGAGCTCGACGCCCTCGGCGGCGTGCTCCTCGACGGTGCGGGCGACCTCCTCGGAGCGGAGGTCCGCGGTGAACCGCTCGACGTCGAGGTCCAGCTCCTCGGCGAAGGCGATGAGGGAGTCCTCGTCGAGCTCGGCGGCGGGCCGCACCTCGCCGCCCGCGAAGAGGGCCTGGTGGTAGTCGGCGTGGCGGCCCTGGAGAGCGGCGGCGAGGGAGGCGCGGGCGGCGCGGGCGGAGTCCTCGCCGTAGACGTTCACGTCGCGCCATTCGATGCGCAGCTCGCCGCGGTCCACGTGCTCCCGCAGCGCGGGCAGGGTGTCCTCGGTCCAGCGGGCGCAGTAGGGGCACTGGTAGTCGGTGAAGACGACGAGCACGACGGGCGCGTCGACGGGCCCCTCGGCCAGGGGGTCCGCGGGGTCGCGGGTCTCGGCGGAGGAGAGGTCGGGGCGGGCGACCGCGGAGGGGTGCGGGAGGTCGGCGAGGTCGACCGGTTCCGCGGTGTCGCCGGCCGGCCGGTCCTCGGCGGGGCGCAGCCAGAGCACGGTCGCGACGAGCAGCACGGCCAGGGCGAGGATCGCGACGGGGACCGCGCGGCGGCGGAGCCGCCGCCGCGGGGTCGCGCCGCCCGGTCCGCCCGTCACGCGGAGGGGTCCAGGTGCGTGAGGATCCCTGCGGGCGCTCCGCCGACGACGCCGTGCCCGAGCCCGGCGTCGGACGTCCCGGGCTCGGGCATCGCCGTGGCGGTCTCCTCAGGTGCGCGGGTCATGATCCCCAGTGTCCCAGGCGCGCCGGGCCGACGGCCTGGCTGCTCGCGTCCCTGCCCGGCGCGCCCTCAGCCCAGCCGGGCGAAGATCGGGTTCGAGTAGAACCAGAGGTCCTCCCAGGGGTTCACCTCGCCGACCACGTCGAGCGCAGGTCCGACGGGATCGACCTCGGGTCCGTGGAAGCCGGGCTGGCTGCGCTTCCCGTCTGTGCCGCGGATCCGCAGGTAGACGTCGCGCTCGAGGGTGAATCGATGCGTGAGCTCGATCGTCCCGTCCTGACCGACGGTGTCCCACGACCTCACCACGCGCGTGCCCGGCGCGCGCAGCGCATCACGGTCCTCGGTCGGGCCGGTGATCTCACCGAGCACGAGGTCCACCCGGGCGAGCTGCGGGAGCAGCCCGGCATAGTTCACCTGGTCAGCGGTCTCGATGACGATCTTCAGCTCGACCTCGGTCGGTGTCCTCACCTCGAGGGTCTCCCCCATGCCCACGGCGAACCGATTCCCGCGGTTCCCCGCCACCTGCAACGTCATCTGCAGAGATCCGATGAGGTCCCCGAAGCACACCCACATGCGGCCGGCCCGCATCCCCTCCATCACCGCGCGGTGGCTGGCCTCCGTCGCCCCCACCCAGGTCTTGTTGTACGCCCCGGGCGTGAAGGAGCTGTACTCGACGACCGGGCGCCCGGCGTTCACCGGCGGCGGGAAGACGCCGGTGCTGTCGAAGGTGTCTCCCGCCTCGTTGTACGGACGGTCCGAGTAGCCGGTCTGGTCCAGGTCGTCGACGGGGTTCTTCACCCAGTCGCCGCACCCCTGATGACCGTCCGACGTGGTCGTGATCCACCACTTCCTGCCCTCGGCGAGCAGGCTGTCCCACATCCCGCCGACCGTCGCGGTCATCCAGTCGAAGCCGCCCCACGTGCGGTAGCTCTCCTCCGGGTACCCCTCGAAGGAGTGCTCGCCCGGGCCGCCGTCGTAGAGCCCGCGACCGCGGGCCATCCCGGCCGGGAGCGCGGCGGCCTGGTGCCCCGGCGCGCCCTCGAAGCCGATGACGACCTCGGGGGCGGCGTCCTGCCAGGCCCGCAGCTCCGCCGGCGAGTCGATCCCCTTGCGCGCCGGATGGTTGGGGAGCACGAGGACGTCCGCGAGCCGACCGGAGGCGACGGCCCGGCTCAGGAACGTCAGCGCATCGACGGCCAGCGCCTCGTGGGCGCAAGTTCCGTCCCGGGCGCCGACGACATTGGCGTCGTAGGTGTCGACGAACTCCTGGAGGAGCTCGGCCTCGCCCTCGCCGGGCGCCATCATCAGCGTGGTGTGCTCGCCGGCCGGGATGTTCCACTCCAGGCCGTTGAAGAGCAGCAGCTCGTCGCCGAAGCGCTCGCGGGCGGCGAGGATGTCCTGGCGCTGCGGCGCGATGCTGTGCGCGGCGAAGGCCTCGTTGCCGTGGTCGGTGATGACGATCCAGTCCAGGCCTCCGGCGACCGCGCGTCGCGCCTGGTCCTCGATGCGGAACATGGCGTCGTTGCTGTACTGGCTGTGGAGGTGGTGGTCCCCGGCGAGCCAGACCAGGTCGCCGGACGGCCGCGGTCCCCTCCCGCGTCCCGCTGCCTCCGCTCGGGCAGGGCCGGCGACTCCCCCGAGGACGCCGGCGCTCGCCAGGCCCGCCCCGCGGAGGAACCCGCGCCGATCTCCGAGTCTTCTGCGCGCGGTGCTCGAGGTGGGTCCGTCCTGGTCGCGGTGCATGGGGTTCGTGCCTCTCGTCGGCGTCGGCGGCGTCGCGGGCTCGGTGACGTCCCGCACCGGAAGTGTTCACCACGTCGTCGAAGGACTCATGAACGGCGAAAGACCTGCGAGGGAAGACCTCGCAGGAGTCGCCCGCGCCGCGTCAGTGCGAGCCGCCGAGCTCCACGAGCAGGACGCCCACGACGATCAGCCCCATCCCGCCGAGCATCAGAGGAGTGAGCGGCTCACGGAACAGGATCCGGGAGAGCACGGCCGTGGCGACGATCCCGACGGCGCTCCAGATCCCGTAGGCGACGCCGAGCGGCATGCCGGCGGCGAGCGCGCCCGAGAGCAGGGCGAAGGCGAGCAGGTAGCCGACGACGACCGGCAGGTACCAGCGGCGGTCGCCCGTCGCGGACATCCGCAGGGAGAGGGTCGCGCCGACCTCGGTGACGATCGCGCCCAGGAGCAGCAGCCAGCTCGTCATGCTTCCTTCCCCTCGTGCTCGTCCTCGGACTCGTCGGGGATCGCGTGGATCTCGAGCTCCCGCAGCAGCTCGACCTCGCCGCGGGAGCCGTAGGCAGTGGCGCCGGCGAGCCACTCCTCGACGGGGATCTCCGCCGTGTCGGCGGCGGCGACCGGCACCGGGCCGGGTCCGCCGTGCGGCCGCTCCCCCGCTCCGGCGTCGGCGGCGGTGGCGGCCTCGGCGCGGCGGGCTCGCTGGGAGCCGAGCTCGACGACGGCGACGCCGGCCGCGATGAGCAGGATCCCGCTGATCTTCAGGGCGCCCAGCGATTCCCCGAACAGCACGGCCGACGCGCCGGCGGTGAGCACCACCCCGATCGCGCCCCAGAGCCCGTAGGCGACGCCGAGGCCCATGCCGCGGCGGAGCACCTGGGCGAGCAGGGCGAAGGTGAGCACGTAGCCGACGACCACGACGACGTACAGCGCAGGCCGGTCGAGGGCTCCGCGCAGGGAGAGGGTCGCGGTGACCTCGGAGAGGACCGCGGCGGCGAGCAGCAGCCAGGTCGTCATGCGTCACCTCCGAGCAGGTCGCGGGCGAGCTCGCGCGTCTGGTCCAGCTGCTCCGCGGAGCCGACGTCCAGTCCGCTGGCGCGGTCGAACCAGAGCCCGTCGGCCATCAGCCGCACGGCCAGGAGGCGCGCGCCGCGGTCGGCGTCGACTCCGGCGGAGATGCCGAGCCAGCGGGAGAGCTGATCCTCCCAGCGCTCGGTGAGGGTGACGCGAAGGTGGGGGTCGGCGAAGATCACCAGGTCGGCGGCGTCGATCGCGCCGGTGCAGGCCCAGTCGAGATAGGCGAGCACGCGATGCTCAGCGGGCGCCTCGGCGAAGTCCTCGATCTCTGCGCCGTGGCGGGCGGCGACCAGGGCGAGCATCTCGCGCTCGTAGCGCGCGGTCATCCGGTCGAGGATCGCACCGAGCAGCTGCTCCTTGGTGGAGAAGTGGTACATCAGCCCCGGCTTGGTGACGCCGGCGGCGCGGGCGGCGGAGTCGAGGGTGAGCGTGCCGCCCTCGCCGAGATGGGCCTCGGCGGCGTCGAGCATCGCCTCGCGGGCCGAGGGGCGGTGCGCGGGGCGGCCCGAGGCGGCGGGGACGGTGGGGCGTGCGGGAGCCATGGCACCTCCTGGATCGGGACGACCCAGTTACTTTACCAACCGGATGGCAAAGTAACGCAAGGGCGGCGACCGGAGATCCCGCGCACTGGGGCTCGGCTCCCGCTCACTCCCCCGGCGCGGGGGCCCAGCTGGCGATCTTCACGACGGGCGGGGGTGTCCAGCGTGATACCAGAGCGGTATCATCTCGTCATGGCCATGACTCTGCGACTCACGGATGACGACGAGAAGATCCTCGCCGAGCTCGCGCGCGAGGAGGGCATCAGCCGGCAGGAGGCCACGGTCCGCGCGATCCGCGAGGCAGCCGCCCGACGGGGGCACGAGAAGGCGGTGCAGGATCTGTCCCTGCGTGCGCGCACTCGCTACGCCGACCTCCTCGACCGACTCGCTCAGTGACTCCGGTTCGCTATCTGACCCTCGAGGACCTGCTGACACTTGTCGACGACCTCCGAGTCGGCCCGGTGCGCGACGTCGGTCTCCTCGAGTCCGCAGCACATCGCCCCACGACCACGCTCTGGGGCGCAGACGCCTATGACGGACTCGACCTGAAAGCCGCGGCGCTCCTCGAGTCCATCGTCCGCAACCACACCCTCCTCGATGGCAACAAGCGCCTGGGATGGCTGGCCGTCGTCGTCTTCCTCGGACTGAACGGCGTCGACCTCGATGCGCCCGACGACGAGGCCTACGACCTGGTCATCGCCGTGGCCACAGGACAGATGCCCCTGGAGAACGCGGCAGAAGCACTCAGTTCCTGGCACTGAGCCGAGGTGCGCTCCCGCGACGCGGACTCATTCCGGCGCAGGCGCCCAGCGGGCGATCTGCGCGGCGAGGTGCCCGGCGCCGTAGCCGTTGTCGATGTTGACCACGCCGATGCCCGGCGCGCACGCCGAGAGCATGGTCAGCGCCGCAGTGACGCCGCCGGCGGCGACGCCGTAGCCGACGGAGGTGGGCAGCGCGACCACGGGTGCGGGGATCTGCCCGGCGATCACGGTGGGCAGCGCCCCGTCCATCCCGGCGGCGACGACCACGCAGGCGGCCTCGCGCAGCTCGGGCAGGCGGGACTGCAGGCGGTGGAGGCCCGCGATGCCGATGTCGGCGATGAGCGTGGTGGGGCGGCCGAGGTGGCGGGCGGTGAGCTCGGCCTCGCGCGCGACGGGCAGGTCGCTCGTGCCGGCGCAGGCCACGATCACGAGGCCGCCGCTCGGCGCGGGCGGCGCGGCGGGCCAGGCGAGGAAGCGGGCCGACGGATCGTGCGAGGCGTCCGGCAGGGCGGCGAGCACGGCCTCGGCGCGGGCCTCGTCGGCGCGGGTGAACAGCACCGGTCCCAGGTCCTCGCGCCCCTCGGCGGCGAGGCGGGCGTAGGTCGCGGCGATCTCGCGCACCTGCTCGACGGACTTCGCGTCGCAGAGCACGGCCTCGGGGGCGCCGCGGCGGGAGGCGCGGCCGAGGTCCAGGTCGAGAAACCCCTCGATCCGCCCGGCCCCGTCAGCCACGGCCGCCCTTCCCGACGATCTGCAGGGAGAACAGGCCCGAGCGGATGCCGTCGAGGTCGATGGTGACGTGCTGGAAGCCGGTCTCCTTGCCCGCGGCGACGAGCGCCTCGCGGATCTCGGGCTCCATCGCGCGGGGCAGCTCCTCGGTGGGCAGCTCGATGCGTCCGACGGCGCCGTGGTGGCGGACCCGGCAGTCGCTGAAGCCCTGCTCGTAGACGGCGTCCTCGAGGTCGTCGATCTGGCGCAGCTTCTCGGGGGTGACCTCCTGCCCGAAGGGGATGCGGGAGGCGAGGCAGGGGGCGGCGGGCTTGTCCGCGACGGGCAGGGACAGCTGCCGCGCGACCTCGCGGACCTGCGACTTCGTCATCCCGACGACGGACAGCGGCCGCAGCACCCGGTGCCGGGTCGCGGCGCCGGCGCCGGGGCGGTCGTGGCGGGTGGCGTCGTCGGCGTTCTCGCCGTAGGCGACCGCGTCGAGCTGCTGCTCGCCGACGACGTCCTCGCCGATGCGGGTGAACAGCTCGTCCTTGCAATGAAAACACCTAGCAGCGTCATTCTTCTGGTAGTCGGGGTTCTCGCCCTCGTGGGTGGGGACCTCGACGACCTCGGCGCCGATCACGCGCGCGACCTGGTGTGCCAGGCGCCGCTCGCGCCGGGCGAGGGACGGGGAGACGCCCAGCAGCGCGACGACGTTCTCTGCGCCGAGGGCCCGGACGGCGAGCGCGAGCAGGGTCGCGGAGTCGACGCCGCCGGAGTAGGCGACGCCGAGCTTCCTCACGCCCGCGAGCTCGGCGGAGACCGCGTCGGCGAGCTCGAGCGCCTCGCCCTGCAGGGCGTCGGGGGTCATCTCCTCGACCTCGAAGCCGGGATGGCCGGGCGCGAACAGCGAGGTGGGGGCCTGCGGGGCGGTGCCGAGGGTGAGCGGGACGGGCTGGCGGACGGAGGTCACCTGCTCTGCTCCGCGGCGCCGTCGCGCTCGGAGGCGAGGCGGAAGAGGACCTCCCCCGCGTGGTCGATCACGAGAGTGTCGGGGTCGTCGCGCAGCGCCTCGATGTCGAGGGAGGCGGGGTCCATGTACAGCACGTTGTACGCCTCGGTCTCCTCCTTGGAGATGGAGGTGGCGAAGTAGCGGTTCACACGCTGCTTCTCCTCCCCGGTCTCGGGGTCGTAGGTACCGAGGCCCGTGACGTGGGTGGAGTGGGCGAGCTCGCCCCAGGGGTGGTCCTTGAAGCGGTCCCACTGCTTCGTGAAGTACTCGATGTTGTGGTACCCGATCTCGCGGATGCCGGGATGCATCTCGGCGACCGCGGTGATGTGCGGGGCGTAGATGATCACGTCGCCGCCGTCGGCGCAGACGGGCTCGGACTTGTAGAAGCCCTTCGCCCCGGTCCACATGTCCTCGTACATCTCCGGGACGAGGGCGACAATCCGCTTATAGGGCTTCTCGACGTAGGTGATGTGGGTCTGTGCGGAGATCTTCGCCATCGCCGCCCAGGCGGCCTGCGGGTCGCCGAACGCGATCGCGCCGAGGTCCGCTCCGCCCTCGGCGACGTCCATGGTGAAGGCGAGCTTCTCGGTGGGGATGAGCTCGCTCGCGGCGTCGATGAGCTGGCGCACGGGGGTGATGCCGAGGGTGCCGATGATGCGGCTGGCGGTGATCAGCGCACCCACCCAGTGGGAGATGTCGATGACGTCGTGCACCGAGCAGCCGGGGAAGAAGTACTTGTTGCCGCCGGAGAAGCCGACGACCTCGTGGGGGAAGACGGGGCCGACGATCAGGTTCACGTCGGACTCGACGCAGAGCTTGTTGATCTGCACGTTCATGGGGATGTCGGTGAGCAGCCCGCCGGTGAGCTCGGCGATCCGCTCGGCGGGGATGACGCCGAGGTCCGCGATCTGGGAGGGGTCGTCCCAGGCATGGTTCAGGACCGTCCACTCCGGGTAGGTCGCCTTCGCGCCGCGCTCGGTGGAGCCGAGCAGCTGGTCGATGGCCTGCTCGCTCATGGCGGCGTGGGTGCCGAGCGCGATGAGCACGGTGACGGAGGAGGCGCGGCCGGCGAGCGCGTCGTGGATCGCGGGCAGCACCTTGGGCAGGGGCACGGAGCGGGTGCCGTCCGGGATGATCAGGCAGACGCTCTTGCCGTCGAGGTCCTGCCCGGCGAGCTGCTCGGCGACGAAGCCGGCGATCTGCTCGTCGGCGAGGTTGCCTCCCGGGCCGCCGAGGAGGGCGGCCCGTTCGGCCAGGCCCTCGGGGATCGGGTGGATCGTGGGCTGCTGGGTCGCCGTCGTCAAGCTCATGGCTCCATCATCCCCTCCCTGCTCGCACGGCACCAGGAGATGACGCCGGTTGCCACCGGAGCCCCAGGTCCTCGGGCGATCGGGCCTCAGTCCCTGCGACCCCTCCGGCCGACGGCCGCCGCACCGGTCGCGGCGAGGGTCGACATGCCGGTCTCGAGCGGTCCCCGACGCCCGGTGCGCACGAGCACCCAGCCCACGGCGACCACCATCCGCAGCTGCAGCGCGTATGCGCCCGGCCCGGTCAGGAACCGGGCCATGTCGATCGCCTCGAGGCGTCCTCGGCCGACCTTTTCGGTCCTCGGCGTGGTCGCGTGTCCGGGCGGGCTCGTCAGGGTGTCGTTCATGGCATCGATGCTGGTCCTAGGCCGGTGACTCTGGCGTCATCCGGCGGTCGCGACCGCGTCAGCCCGCGGGACCAGACGTCGCCCGCGTGTGCTCCGTCCACGTTCGAGGACGGCGAAGCCGCCCTGTCGCGGCGATGGCTGGCGCTACGGTGAGGACGTGACTGCTGCCGCCACCGCCCCGTCGATCGCGCTGCGCCGACTCGCTCCCCGCGGGGCGGACCGCGACCGCCTGCTCTCCTTCCTCACCTCCAACGTGTTCCCGTTCCACGTGATGTCACGACGCACGGCCGAGGAGGTCGCCACGTCGATCGACGAGGGAGCCTTCGAGAACGACGAGACGAAGAGCTTCTGGCTCGACCATGCCGACCTGGGCTGCATCGGCCTGGTGCGACTCGAGGACCTCGAGGACCCCACTCCCCTGTTCGACCTGCGCCTGGCCGAGGAGTTCCGCGGCAGGGGGCTGGGCGTCGAGGCGCTCCGCGCGGTCACGCGCCACGTCTTCGAGCACCTCGACGAGGTGACGCGCTTCGAGGGCCAGACCCGGGAGGACAACCTCGCGATGCGCCGCACCTTCGTGCGCTGCGGCTGGGTGAAGGAGGCCCACTACCGCGAGTCCTGGCCCGTCGAGGGCGGTGCACCGCTGGCGTCCGTCGCCTACGCGATCCTGCGTCGCGACTGGGAGAGCGGCACGACGACGCCGGTGCCCTGGGAGGAACCGGGGCTCTGAACCGAGCGGCGCCGCTACGCTCGGGCACCATGTCGGCTCTCTACCGCGAGCTCCCCGCACCGGACGGTCTCGGTGCGCTGGTGTCGTGCGTGTGGGAGCACGAGGCCGATGAGGCGCGGGGCCGGACCGGCTCGCTCGCGGAGCGCGCGCTCGCCGCCGGCTATGCGCATCAGGCCCATATGAACGACGAGGTGCGCTCCCTGACCGGGACCACGGCTGTCCGATTCCTGGAAGACGGTGCGCGGAGCGACGCGTAGCGTCGGGGCACGAGGCACGAGCCACCGCTCGGCCCTGCCGCGACCTCACGGAGGAGACCCCATGCCCGCACCGACCCATCACGCGATCAGCTACGTCGAGCTCGGTGTCACCGACCTGCCGTCGACCCGCACGTTCTACGAGCAGGCCTTCGGATGGAGGTTCCACGACTACGGCCCCGCCTACAGCGGCATCACCGCCCCCGACGGGGAGGGCGAGGTCGGCGGGCTGAACCCCGGCACGGCGCCGTCGGCCGCCGGGCCCCTCGTGCTGCTGTTCTCCGAGGACCTGGACGGGACGGTCTCCGCCGTGGAGGAGGCCGGAGGCGCCGTGGTCGCGGGACCCTACGAGTTCCCCGGCGGCCGGCGCTTCGAGTTCACCGACCCCAGCGGGAACCGGCTCGGGGTGTTCGCGGACTCCTGAGGGGCGCCGGGTAGCGCGCCGCCCGGTGCACCGTTGGCTACCGTGTCCTCATGTCCGTCTCCGAGCTGTCGACCAGCGCCCAGAACTACCTCAAGGCCGTCTGGAGCCTCGGCGAGTGGTCCGAGGAGCCGGTGACGGTCTCGGCGATCGCGGAGCGGGTGGGGGTGCGGCTCTCCAGCGTCTCCGATGCGATGCGGAAGCTCGGTGAGCAGGGGCTGGTCGAGCACTCCCGCTACGGCGCGATCGCCCTGACCGCGCAGGGGCGCGAGCATGCGCTGGCGATGGTGCGTCGGCACCGGCTGATCGAGACGTTCCTCGTGCGGGACCTCGGCTACGGCTGGGAGGAGGTCCACGACGAGGCGGAGCAGCTCGAGCACGCCGTCTCCGACCTGCTCGTCGAGCGCCTCGACGCCCATCTGGGCCGGCCCTCGCGCGATCCGCACGGCGATCCGATCCCCGCGGCCGACGGGTCCGTCGACCAGCCCCAGGCGCAGCTGCTCTCCGCCCTCCCGGCCGGGACGCGGGTGCGCGTGGAGCGGATCTCCGACGCCGATCCGCGTCTGCTCACCTTCTGCGCGGCTCAGGGCATCGTGGTGGGGGCGGAGCTCGAGATCCGCGAGGGGCCGGAGTTCTCCGACGCGCTCGAGGTGTCGCTGGTCGGCTCGAGCACCGCCGTGCCGCTGGGCCGCTCGGCGACCGAGGCGATCTGGGCGTCGGAGACCGCCGCCGGCGCCTGAGGCTCGGCCGACTCCGCGGCTCCCGTCGGCGCGGACCCCTCGGCCGACGGCACCGCGCCCGGCGAGCCCCGCCGTTCCGCCCGGCCCCCGCGCCGCGCCCGGCCCCGGGCCAGCAGCCCGTACCGCGGTGCGAGCAGGTGGACGAGCGCGTACAGCGTCCCCTGGACGAGAACGATCAGCCCGCCGGAGGCGGCGTCCAGCCAGTAGCTCAGCAGGATTCCGAGCGCCGAGGCGGCGACCGACAGCGTCGGCGCGATCAGCAGCATGCGGGAGAAGCGGTCGGTGAGCAGGCGCGCCGTGGCACCGGGGATGATCAGCATCGCGACCACCAGGATCACGCCCACCACCTGCAGCGCGACCACCGCCGTGACGGCTAGCAGTCCCAGCAGCAGGGCGCCGAGGCGGCGCGGGGAGAGGCCGATCGCTCGGGCGTGGGTGGGGTCGAAGGCGAAGAGGGTGAGATCGCGCCGCCGCAGCAGCAGGAGGGCGAGCACCAGGGAGGCGAGCACCGCGATCTGCACCAGGTCGCCGCGGGAGACGCCGAGGACGCTGCCGAAGAGGATGTGGCCGAGGTCCGTGTGGCTCGGGGTCACGGAGATCAGCACCAGCCCGAGGGCGAACAGGGTCGTGAACACGATCCCGATCGCGGCGTCCTCCGCGACCCGTCGCGATCCGCGGACCGCGCCGATCAGCACCACGGCGAGGAGGCCGAACACGAGCGCGCCGAGCGCGAAGGGCAGGCCGAGGGCGTAGGAGAGCACCACGCCGGGCAGCACGGCGTGGGAGACCGCATCGCCCATCAGCGACCAGCCGATGAGCACGAGCCAGCAGGACAGCAGCGCGCAGACCACGGCGGCGAGGGAGGTCGCGGCCAGCGCCCGCAGCATGAAGTCGTACTGCAGCGGCTCGATGATCAGGTCGAGCGGGCTCATCGGGCGACCTCCTCACGGGCCAGCGGATCCAGGCCGAAGGCGCGGGCGAGCATCGCGGGCTCGAGCGCCTCGGCGACCGGGCCGTGGAACAGGAGCCGGCGCCGCAGCAGCACGGCGGAATCGGCGAGGGCGGGCAGCGCGTGGAGGTCGTGGGTGGAGACGAGCACGGTGCAGCCGTCGGCCGTGAGCTCGCGCAGGACGGAGACGAGCAGGGCCTCGCTGCGCTTGTCGACGCCGGCGAAGGGCTCGTCGAGCAGGAGGGTGCGGGCGCCCTGGGCGAGGCCGCGGGCGACGAACGCACGGCGCCGCTGCCCGCCGGAGAGCTGTCCGATGGGCCGACGGGCGAGGTCCTCGAGCTCGACCCGTGCGAGCGCCTCGGCGACCGCGCGGCGGTCGGCGGGGCGGGGCCGACGGGTCAGGCCCTGGTGGCCGTAGCGGCCCATCATCACGACGTCCGCGACGCTGACCGGGAAGGAGGAGTCGATCGCCTCGCCCTGGGGGACGTAGCCGATCGCGCCGCGGCGGCGCGCCCGAGCGGGCTCCTCGTCGTCCAGGAGGACCTGCCCCGAAGCGATCGGGACGGTGCCCATGATCGCGCCGAACAGGGTGGACTTCCCGGCACCGTTCATGCCGACCAGGCCCGTCACCTCCCCGGCCGCGATGCGCACGCTGAGGCTGTCCAGGGCGGTGACCTCGCCGTACCGGACCGTGAGGTCCTCGACGCGGAGGCTCATGCCGCCGCCTCCGTCCCGGTCAGGCCCTCGACGATCACATCGGCGTCGTGGCGGAGCAGGTCGAGGTAGGTGGGCACGGGGCCGCCCTCCTGCGAGAGCGAGTCGACGTAGAGGGTGCCGCCGAAGCGGGCGCCGGTCGCCTCGACGACCTGCTGCATGGGGGCGTCGGAGACGGTCGACTCGCAGAACACGGCCGGGATGTCCTGCTCGTCGACGGTCTCGATGACCGCGGCGATCTGCTGCGGGGTGGCCTGCTGCTCGGCGTTGACGGGCCAGATGTAGTGCTCCTCGAGGCCCACATCGCGCGCGAGATAGGAGAAGGCACCCTCGCAGGTCACCAGCGCCCGCTCGTTCTCCGGCAGAGCGCCGACGGTCTCGACGAGCTCGTCGTGGATCTGCTGCAGCTGCCGGGAGTACTCCTCGGCATTGGCCGCGAAGTCCTCGGCGTGCTCGGGATCCAGCTCACTGAAGGCTGTGACCATGTTGTCCACGTAGACCTGCGCGGCCTCGGGGCTCATCCAGGCGTGCGGGTTGGGGGTCCCCGCATCACCGGCGATGTCGAGCGCCTCGACGCCGTCGGAGACCACCGCGTGAGGGACGTCCGCGGTCTCGACGAACTGGCCGAACCAGGCCTCGAGGTGCAGGCCGTTGTCGAGGATCAGATCCGCCTCGGAGGCCTTGGCGACGTCGCCGGGGGTGGGCTCGTAGCCGTGGATCTCGGCGCCGGGCTTGGTGATCGACTCGACGCGCAGATGCTCCCCGGCCACGTTCTGCGCGATGTCCTGCAGGACCGTGAAGGTGGTCAGCACGACGGGCCTGTCCCCCTCGTCACGGCCGCCCGCGCTCCCGCATCCCGCCAGCAGCATCACAAGTGCCGCCGCCGTTGCCGCAGCCCTCGTCACCAGTCGTCCTCCATGCCCCACGCGCACACCTCTTCGCCTCGTCATCTGACATTAGTTCGGCATGCCGAACTTTGTAGATGGCACTGTCTCATATCTCCGTTCGGGAGTCACGCAGCGCCTCGGGCGACGCAGAAAACCGGCGCCGCCTCACCGCCGGAGGCGGGAGGATGTCCGCATGGACGAGGTCGAGGTGGTCGTCGCGCACGACGAGCGGGCGACGCTGCGCGCGGGCGAGGTGTTCGTGAAGATCGACGGGCACCCCACCCGTCTCGCGACCGAGGTCCGGGCGATGCACCTCGCCCCGATCCCGACGCCCGAGGTGCTGTGGCACGAGCCGCCGGCGCTCGCCCTCTCGGCGGTGCCCGGCGCGGCGCTCGGCGTGCTCGGCGCCCCGTCGGAGGCATCGCCCGCAGCGTGGGCGGCGGCCGGGCGGATGATCCGTCGGCTCCACGAGGCGCCGCTGCCTCCGTGGCCCGGGCGACCGCTCGCGGACGTCGAGGCGGAGCTCGAGAAGGAGTGTGAGTGGCTGCTCGCGCACTCCCCGCTCCCCTCCGAGCTGGTGGTGCGCAACCGGGAGATCGCCCGCGGGGCGCTGGAACCCCGTCCGCCCGTGTTCATCCACGGCGACCTGCCGATCACCCACGTCTTCGTCGAGGCCGACGAGGTCACCGGCATCATCGACTGGTCCGAGGGTGCCCCGGGGGACGCGATGTTCGAGCTCGCGATCCTCACCCTCGGCCACGAGGAGCACCTGGAGGACCTGCTCACGGGCTACGGCACCGACGTGGACCGCGACGTCATCCGCGTCTGGTGGTCGGTGCGGAGCCTCACCGCGGCGCGCTGGCTGCTCGAGCACGGTCTCGACCCGGACGCTCCGGATGCGAGTCCGACGTGCTGCGCGCACGGATGCGGGAGTCGTCGTGAACGCAGCGACCGTCCGTGCCCCGGACGAGCTGGGCTACCGTGCCGGAGTGCCGAACTCTCTCCGCGATGCCCGCCCCGCCGACCTGCCCGCCGCTGCGCAGACTCTCGCCACGGCCTTCGACGACTACTCGTGGACACGGTGGTCGATCCCCGAGGACCACCATGCCGAGCGACTCGAGGAACTGCAGTCGATCTACCTCGAGCACGCCCTGAGCAGTGGCATCGTTCTCGTGAGTGAGCACCTGGACGGGGTGGCCGCCCTGCTCCGCCCGCATTCCCCCGCCCCGGCGGACGCGGCGCAGGCACGGATCGCCGACCTGCTGGGCGACCGTCTCGACGTCTTCCTCGCCGCCGAGCTGCCGCCACGGCCGACCGAGGCGTGGGAGCTTGCGACCCTCGGAGTCCGCCCCTCGGCACGGGGGCGGGGCCTCGGCTCCGCACTGCTCGCCGAGGGCCTGCGCCGCGTCGATGCGGCCGGTGGGAGCTGCACGCTGGAGACCTCGGACCCCCGCAACGTGGAGCTGTACTCTCGCCACGGCTTCTCCGTCACCGCGACCACGCGGATCCCCGACGGCCCGGTCGTCCATTCGATGCTGCGGGCCCCCGTCGAGACGGGACGGCCGTGATCCCAAGCGACTGCGCGGGTGCGCTGCCCGGGCCGGGCGGGGTGCTCCACGCCCTCAGCTCACCACATCGGCGTTACTGCGCGGAGTGCTGAGACTCCCCCGGCACCCACGTCGAGCCGGGAGAGAGCGCGTCCGCAGCATTGCGGCAGGAGCTGCGCGAGGAGATCGGGGTGGAGGTCGAGGAGAGCGGGGGTCCGCGACTTCATGTCGAGGAGTCGGAGGCGGACGGCGGCCTGGACGAGTGGGCGGGCTGCCTCGGCCTGCTCACCGGGGCAGGTTCGACGCGCTGCTCCCGACCGGCGGCAGGTTCGTGGAGATCTTCGCTGAGCAGGCCTCCTGACCTGCAGCACCAGAGATCACCTGCGTGCCGATCGGCGGGTATCCCGATCCGCCCCGTCGCCCCCCTCAGTGCCACCGCCGAGGACTACTGCCTCCTGCCCCGGTGATCCACTGACGCGTAGGGTCGGACCATGGGAATCACGGAGTTCATGGGGCTCGGGGGCTGGGAGATCGTCATGCTGCTCGCGGTGGTCATCGCCGCGGTGGTGGTCGTCGCCGTGCTCTTCGCGGTCGTCCGGGCGGCCGCCGCCTCCGGCGCACGACGGGCGCAGCGAGAGACGGAGCCGACGCGCGAGGATCGGCAGGACTGAGCCTGCCCTCCCGACACTCGGCACGGCGCACCGCTTCCTGATGCGCCGCGCCGGCGCGACTGCGCCACCTGCTCCGACGGTGTGGTGGAGCTCGTCGACGACGCGGTGCGCTGACGCCCGCGGCGCCTCAGCGGCGCTGGTCGAGCGCGTCCAGGCGCTGCAGGACGGTGCCGAACGGGCTGCCGTCCGCGAGCGCTCGCGCCGTGACGCTCGTGCTCGTGGCGGTCGCGCGTGCCTGCTGGTGATCCGTCATGTCGGCCCCTCCCCTGATGATTGCCGTGCCCCATGAAAGCGCGGCACGGCCATCCGCCGGTGCACCTCTCACGACTTTCCGGTGCTCCGGGCAGCCGGGGCAGGTGACGTCGCTGGTCAGCGACGCTCGGTCCACCCCGACCACCTGGAAAGTTACGCTTTCCACCCTTGGTCCGCGCGGCGCGCCGGGACAGGCCGGGCGGCCGGTCGGCCGCCGTCGCCTCAGCGGATCGCAGGAGGCCACCTGTCCTCGCGCCACGCGCCCAGTCCGCGAACCCCGTCGGCGGATCCGGGATCGGCTCGCTGCCGTCGACCTCCTCCGGGGCGGGGCGCTGGAAGACGTCGGCCCAGGAGGTGAGCTCGGCCTCGGAGATCGGCCAGGTGGTGTGCGGCTCCTCGGCGAGGCGGCGGTCCAGGCGGCGTCGCTGCTCGGCGGGATCGACGTCGCAGAAGAGCATCACGACCTCGGCGCCCCGGTCGGCGGCGGCCCGGCGCAGGCTGGAGCGCTCGTCCTTGCCCCAGAGCCCGAAGTCGAGGACGACGCTCGTCCCGAGCTCGAGGGCGCGCAGCGCGATCCCCACGAGCCGGCCCTCGATGACGTCGGAGGCCTGCTCGGGGTTCTCGCTGCCCTAGAGCGCCTTCATTCACTCGTCCTTGGTGAGCCGCAGCGCGCCGTGCTCGGCCTCGATGCGGCGGGCGGCGGTGGTCTTGCCGGTGCCGGGCAGGCCGACGGTGAGGAACAGGGTCGGGGGCATCGCCTCAGGCCTCCTCGCCCAGGGACCGCGCAGCGAGCACGTACGCGGCGCGCACAGGAAAGGCCACGGTGCCGTCGGGCCTCGCGAGGTCCTCGGCGCGCGCGACCCAGACCTCCCGGATCCGGTCGCGGACCGGCGGTGTCTGGGCGCGGACGACCGCGCCCGGGGTGGCGATCCCCGCCTGGAGCCCCGCCCACAGGCTCTCGGGACGGATCCGCCAGTCCCAGTGCAGGTCGCGGGCCTCCACGACCTCCAGCCGTGCCTCCCGTGCGAGCTCCGCGAGCCCGTCGGCGCCGCGGTCGAAGTCCTCGTCGGCCGGGAGTCGCTCCGGCGGCGGGAGCACGGCGCCGGCCTCCTCGAACACTTCGCCGAGCAGCGCGCTCCAGCTCGCACCGCCGGCGGGCCAGATCGTCATCGCGAGGCGCCCGCCGGGGCGCAGCACGCGGCGCAGCTCGGCGAGCGCGGCGCGAGGGCGGCCGACGTGGTTGATCACGAAGTTCGCCGCGATCGCGCCTTCGCCTGCATCAGGCAGGGGCAGGTCGGGCAGCGCGGCGCGGAGCACCTGCCCTCGCAGGCGACGGCGGGCGGTCTCGACCATGGACTCGTCGGCATCCAGCGCCGTCACCGTCCGTCCCGCGTGCTCGGCTCGCACGGCCAGGCGTCCGGTGCCGCAGCCGACGTCGAGCAGCTCCCCGTCGGGCAGATCGGCGAGCAGTCGTGGGGCGGCGCCGTCGCAGAGGGTCGCGAAGGACCGGTCGTAGGCCTCGGCGGCGGCGGTCCAGTCCCTCATGCCTCCAGTGAACCGCACCTCGGCCGCGGGGACGGCGGACACTCGCGAACGGCGCCGCACTGCCCATCACGGCCCCGCACGGCCCCGCGGCCGAGCACCGCATCACGGCCCCCGTCTTGCATCCATTGATGCATGCATTAGGATCGCCCCCATGCGTTCCCCCACCCTCCCCTGGCTCGATGACCGCGAGAACCGTCCGATCGCGACGCAGATCGCCGCGAGGACGGCCCGACAGATCGCCACCGGCGATATCGAGCCGGGCGCCCTGCTGCGTGAGGTCGACGTCGCCGAGGAGCACGGCGCGAGCCGCACCCCGGCGCGCGAGGCGATGCTGCAGCTGGAGACCTGGGGGCTGGTGCGCCTCCTGCCGAAGAAGGGCGCCCAGGTCACGACCCCGACCGCCCGGGAGCGGGAGGAGCTGCTCTCGGTCCGCGCGATGCTCGAGGGGCACGCCGTCTCCCGCATCGCCCCCGACGAGACCCGTCGGACCTCCCTCGTCGAGGCGCTCGCGCCGGTGCTCGCGGCGCAGGAGGGCGCGACCGATCGTCCCGCGGACTTCGCCGTCCACGACTACGCCTTCCACCTCACCCTCGCCTCCCACGATGGCAACCGCGTGGTCGAGGAGGTGCTGCGCGCGCTCGGACCGCGACTGTTCCGCCTCACGCATCTGGCAGTCCTCTCCCCCGCCGCGGACCTGCCCGCCCTGCACCGCGAGCACGTCGAGCTCACCGATGCGGTGGCGCGCGGGGACGTCGCCGGCTTCCGCGAGATGATCGAGGGCCACCTGCACACCGGCCACGATGCCTACTCGGTGGTGCCCGAGTGATGCGCGCACGGATCCCGGCCTGGCTGGCCGTCGCCCCGACGGGCTTCCTCCTCGCCTGGGGCGGCAACCACTTCACGCCGCTGCTGCACGTGTACGAGACCGTCGGCGGCTATGCGCCCTGGCAGGCGAACCTGCTGCTGGGGATGTACGTCGCCGGTCTCGTCCCCGGGATGCTGCTGGCCGCGGGGCTCTCGGACCATCACGGCCGTCGGCCGATCTCGATCGCGGGCCTGCTTGCCGGGGCGCTCGGCAGCGTGGTGCTCGCGGCGAGCATGTCGAGCTTCGTGCTGCTGTGCGCCGGCCGCGTCCTCGCCGGGATCGGAGTGGGTGTGGGCATGTGGGTCTGCTCGACCTGGATCAAGGAGCTCTCCTGCGCCCCGCACGACCCGGGCGCGACGCCGACCGCCGGGGCCCGACGCTCCTCGATGATCCTCACCCTCGGCTTCGCGCTCGGCGCGGGCGTGACGGGCTCGCTCGCCCAGTGGGCGCCGCTGCCGGGGCAGCTGCCCTTCCTCGTCCATCTCGGGCTGTGCCTTCTGGCCGGGATCGCGCTGCTCGCGGCGCCGGAGAGCCTGCCGCGCGAGCTGCGGGCCCGCGGCGCGCTGCGCGATGACCTGAGGGTCTCCTCGGTGAGACATCCCGTCTTCGCGCGGATCGTGCTGCCGGCCGCGCCGTGGGTGTTCGCCGCCGCCGGGGTCGCCTACGCCATCCTGCCTGCGACGGTCGAGGCGCAGATCGGGGACTCCGCGACGATCTACGCGACGGGCCTGACGGTGCTCACCCTGGGCGTCGGCGCGATCGCCCAGGGCACCGTGGGCCTGATCGACCGCCTCACCCGCGGCCGCGCGCTGGTCGTGGGCCTGAGCGGCATGAGCGCGGGGATGATCCTCGCCGCCGTCGCCGCGGATCTGCGCCGCCCGGTGCTGGTGGTGGGCGTCGCGGCAGTGCTCGGCGCGTCCTACGGGGTGTGCGTGGTGGCGGGGCTGGTCATCGCCCAGTCCCTCGCCTCTCCGCGCGAGCTCGCCGGGATCACCGGCGTCTACTACTCCCTCGCCTATCTCGGTTTCCTGCTGCCGACGATCCTCGCGGCGCTCACCCCGGTGCTGCGCTACACGGGCGGCCTCGTGATCGTCGCGGCGGTGTGCGTTCTGTGCCTCGCGACCGTCGCCTGGGGTCTGCGCCGCCCGCTCCCGACGCCGACGGCCGACGCGGTGGAGGACGAGCTCGTCGACCCCGAGGTCGCCTCGGTCGCCGCCTCCTGAGCAGTCCTCACCGCATGGTCGCGGCGAGCTCCGACTCGCTCAGGGCGCGGTCAGCGAAGACCAGGCGCACGGCCGACGGATCGGGGTTGCCGGCGTCGGGACCGCGATGGCGCAGCGCGAGCCCGACCTTCCGGGCGACTGCGGCGGAGGCGGGGTTGTTCTCGAGCAGGTAGGCGACCACCGGGAGCTCCGGACGGTGCTCGCGGGCGGCCACGACCGCAGCACGGGCCAGCTCGGTCGCGAGCCCGCGCCCCTGTGCCTCGGGCGCGAAGCGGTACCCGAGGTTCCAGAACGCCTCCTGCCGCACCGCGCAGCCTCCGTGCCCCACCACGGCACCGCCCTCCCGGGCCACCCACGCGCCGAGGCCCTCCCGCCGCCAATCCCCGAGCCAGACGGCCAGCGCCTCACGCGTGGTCTCGAGGTCGGCGAAGCGGCCGCTGGGCAGGTGCGTCCACGTGCGGGCGTCGGAGTAGATCCGGTGGAGGTCCTCGAGGTCGCTCTCACGGGGAGGGTCGAGCTGCAGGCGGGCATCGGTGGTCATCAGGACAGCATGACCGACCGGGCCGACACCGGGCGCACAGCTCCCCGGCCGGCCGCGGTGGCACCCCCGTCGACCGGCCCCGCACTCCGACGGACGTGGCCGGACACACGTGGCCGCGCGCCACCCCGCGCCGTACCGTGTCAGGTGCACAAGAAGTGCCCGCGGCCTCCGCGCCGCAGCCCCTCCCCGTCCCCGGAGCCACCCCGCCATGAACGCGACCGCGCACGACGCCCCGGTGTCCGCCCCCGCGACCACGCGTCGCCGCCCCGGTCTCTCGGCGCGACACCTCCACTTCATCGCCCTCGGCTCCGCGATCGGGACGGGCCTGTTCTACGGATCGGCCGGCGCGATCCAGGCCGCCGGTCCCTCCGTGCTGCTGGTGTACCTGCTCGGCGGGGCCGTCGTGTACTTCATGCTCCGCGCACTGGGCGAGATGGCAGTGCGGATGCCGATCTCCGGCTCCTTCGCCGAGTACACGCGACGCTTCCTGGGCCCCTGGGCCGGGTACATCACCGGCTGGATGTTCGCCTTCGAGATGCTGATCGTGTGCCTCGCGGACCTCACCGCGATCGCGATCTACATGCGCTTCTGGTTCCCGGACACCGCCCAGTGGATCTGGGTGGCCCTGACGCTGCTGATCGTCGGCGCCGCGAACCTCGCCAGCGTGCGCTGGTTCGGGGAGCTGGAGTTCGCCTTCACGATCGTGAAGGTCGCGGCGGTGGTCGCGATGATCGCGGGCGGCGCGGCGATCCTCGCCTTCGGGCTCGGGGATCCCTCGACGCCGACGGGCCTTGCGAACCTCACGGCCGACGGGGGCTTCTTCCCGAACGGGCCCGGCGGGATGATCAGCGCGTTCATCCTGGTGCTCTTCGCCTTCGGCGGCACCGAGATCATCGGCGTGGCCGGCACCGAGGCGGACGATCCCGCCAAGGCCATCCCGAAGGCCGTGAACACGGTCCCGGTGCGGATCCTGCTGTTCTACGTCCTCGCGATCGGCGTGATCCTGCTGCTCACCCCGTGGCAGCAGATCACCGGCGAGGAGTCCCCCTTCGTGCAGATCTTCGACACCCTCGGCGTGAACTGGGCGGCGGCGCTGCTGAACATCGTGGTGATCACCGCGGCACTCTCCGCGATCAACGCCGACCTCTTCGGCGCCGGCCGCGTCGTCGCCGGCATGGCGCGTCAGCGCCTGGCCCCGTCGGCCCTGTCCCGCACGGTGCGCGGGGTGCCGGTGGTGACCACTGTCGCGATGCTGGGCGTGCTCGTCGTCGGCGTGGTGCTGAACCGGATGCTGCCGGACGAGGTGTTCACGATCGTCGCGTCGCTGGCGACCTTCGCGACCGTGTTCGTGTGGCTGATGATCCTGCTGGCGCAGGTCGCCTCCCGCCGCGGGATGAGCCGGCAGGAGCGGGACGCGCTGGAGTTCCCGGTCCCCTTCTGGCCCTACGGGCAGCTGTTCGCGATCGCGTTCATCCTGTTCACCTTCGGGATCATGGTGTGGAATAGCGAGTACCACACGGCCCTCGCCGTCGGCGTGGGCTTCACCGTGCTGATGACGCTGCTCTATGCCCTGACCGTCCGGCGGGCCCAGCGCGCCTGACCTCCTCCCGGGCGGGTCACTGCGGGAGCGGGAGCTTCACGCTCCGGCCCCCGTCGAGCACGATCGTCTCGCCGGTGAGGAAGCCGGAGCGGTCGCCGGCGAGGAAGACCGCCAGGTCCCCGACGTCCTCGGCGCGGCCCAACCGGCCGACGGGGTGCAGCTGCTCGAGCCGCTCCCGTGCGGTCTCGGGGTCCGTGGCGGAGTCCAGGTAGCCCTCGCTGAGGTCGGAGCCGATCCAGCCCGGGGCGATGGCGTTGCACCGGATCCCGTGCTCGCTGAGGTCGACGGCGAGCGCGCGGGTCAGCCCGTGGACGCCGGCCTTGGAGGCGCTGTACGCGGCGTGCTCGGGATTGGTGCCGATGCCCTCGATCGAGCCGATGTTGACGATGCTGCCGCCGCCGCGCTCGCGCAGGTGCGGGAGGGCGGCCTGGGCGAGGAAGAGCGGGGCGCGCAGATTCAGCGCGAGCATCAGGTCCCACTCCTCGACGGAGATCTCGGAGACTGCGCGCTCGCTCATCATCCCGGCGTTGTTCACCAGCACGTCGAGCCCGCCGAGGAGCTCCGCGCTGCGGTCGATCGCCTCTCGGGCCGCCGATGCATCGCTCAGGTCCGCCTCGAGGCCATGCACCCCCGGGCGGTCGCGCAGCTCGGGGTCGAGCGGGCGTCGCTGGACGATCGCGACCTGGGCGCCCTCGGCGAGGAAGCGCTCGACGATGCCCCGTCCGATCCCCCTGCCGCCGCCGGTCACGACGGCGAGCCTGCCCTCCAGCTGCATCGATCTCTCTCCTCCCTCGGGCGCGTGCGCGGCGCACACGGGTCCGCCTCCTGCAGGTCACGCCCTCGAGGCTATCGCCGCGGGGCTGCTCCTGCCCGGGGTGCACCCCGTCGCGGGATGCGGAGCCGCCTCATCCCGCGCAGAGATCGGTGTCCGCCGTCCTGGTCCCGCGGGGGGCCGACGGAGCGGTGTCGGGCTCCGCCGCCCTCGGGGCGTCGCCCGGCGTGGGCGCGTCCCTGTGCTCCCCGTCGTCCGAGTCCTCCGTCGCCGCGGTCCTGTCCGGCCCGCTGTCCGGGACATCCGCGTCCTCGTCCTGCGCGACCATCGGCTCGTCGGCCGCGAGCGCCAGGAAGAGCCCGGCGGCCTCCGCGGAGGGCACCACGGGGTTGCGGTCGGTGGGCGCCGGCTCCCACGGCATTGTCGCGAAGGTGATGTGCGAGGGGTCGACGCTCGAGGCGCGCGTCGCGAGGCCCGCGAGGTCTGCGGCCCGGCTCAGCCCCAGATCCACCGTGAGGGAGGACGAGGTGGCGTCGAGGAAGGCGTAGAGCCTGTCGCGAGCATGCCGCGGCCTCCCCCGGAGGCGCCGCTGCCGGTGACGGGGCAGGCCGGCAGGTCCATGAGGGTGTCGCGCGGGACGGGGTTCCCGTCGGCACGCACCAGCGCGAGGAATCCCGCGAGCGCCGGGTTCGGCAGCTCGTCCTGGCGGTGGACGATGCCGATCGACCGCCGCACCGCCTCGCGCAGCGGCACGACCCGACCGCCGAAGGGGCGGCGTCGTCCACCCCCCGGACCTCCAAGGCCGTCACCCGGCTGCAGAAGCGCGGACTCGTCGAGCGGACGTCCTGCGCGGGCGACGGCCGCGCCATCAACGTCCGCCTCACGCGCGAGGGACTGCACACCTATCTCCGCGCCACCCCGCCGCACATCGAGCTCGCGCGCGACACGATCCTCGGGGACCTCTCCGACGAGGAGCTGACCACCCTGGCCAGCCTTCTCGAACGGGTCGCCGACCGGCTCGACGCCCGCTGAGCGACGCGGCCTCCGCGATTCCCGCCGCGCGCGTGCTCGTGCAGGCGCGAGGCCTCACAGCCTCCTGGCCTTCACGCTGCGACGCGGTGCGGCACGGTGCGGTGCGACACAATGACGGCAGACACCGTCGTCGCCGCCGGGAGGCACCCCATGTCCGAGATCGTCATCGTCGCCGCCGCCCGCACCGCGCAGGGCCGGCTCCAGGGGGCGCTGTCCTCCTTCTCCGCCCCGAGGCTCGGCTCCGCCGCGATCGCCGGGGCGCTCGAGCGCGGAGGCGTGGAACCCGCCGCGGTCGGCGCCGTGGTCCTGGGGCAGGTGCTGCCGGCCCGCTCCGACCAGAACCCCGCCCGACAGGCCGCGCTCGGCGCGGGCATCCCGTGGTCCACCCCCGCCAGCAGCGTGAACAAGGTGTGCCTCTCGGGCCTGACCGCCGTGATCGACGCGGCGCGGATGATCGCGTCCGGGGACGCGGAGGTCGTGGTGGCCGGCGGCATGGAGTCGATGTCCCAGGCGCCGCACCTGCTGATGGGCTCCCGCGCGGGGTGGAAGTACGGGGCGGTCGAGGCGCTGGACCATATGGCGCACGACGGCTTCACCGACGCCCACGACCAGGTGAGCATGGGCGAGTCCACCGAGCGGCACAACCCGCGCTTCGAGGTCACGCGCGAGGACCAGGACCGGGTCGCAGCGCTGTCCCATCAGCGCGCGGCCGCCGCGGCCGACGTCCTCCCGAGGAGATCGTCCCGGTCCAGGTGACGCAGCGGCGCGGCGAGCCGCTCGAGGTCACGGCCGACGAGGGCATCCGCCCCGACACCACCGCCGAGTCCCTCGCCCGCCTGCGCCCCGCCTTCGCGAAGGACGGCACGATCACGGCCGGCAGCTCCTCGCAGATCTCCGACGGCGCGGCGGCGCTCGTGCTCACCACCTCCGCCCGCGCCGACGCGGAGGGATGGCAGGTGATGGCCCGGATCGGCGCGAACGGGCAGACCGCGGGACCGGACAGCTCCCTGCAGGCCCAGCCGGCCGATGCGATCGCCCGGGCGCTCACGAAGCAGGGGATCACCGCCGCGGACCTCGACCTGGTCGAGATCAACGAGGCCTTCGGCGCCGTCGTCGCCCATTCGCAGCGCGTGCTGGGCGTTCCCGAGGAGATCGTCAACGTGCACGGCGGCGGGATCGCGCTCGGCCACCCGATCGGCGCCTCCGGCGCCCGACTCGTGGTGCACGTGGCGCACGAGCTGGCCCGTCGGGGCAGCGGCACCGCCGCGGTGGGGCTGTGCGGCGGGGGCGGCCAGGGCGAGGCGCTCGTGCTGCGGCGGTGACCGGTCCTGCGGCGAATCGGCCGACGGGGTCCGGGCCGGTGCGCCCCGGCCCGGCCCACCGTCAGCGGCCGGCGGAGTCCCCCTCCGCGGGCAGGGCCTGATCCAGCACCAGCTGGAGGAAGGCGAGGTCGAGCCAGCGCCCGAACTTGGTCCCCACCTGCGGCAGCACGCCCACGCGGTCGAAGCCGAACCGCTCGTGCAGGCGCACGGACCCCTCGTTGCTCGCGTCGATCCCGGCGACCATCACGTGGAGCCCCTGCGCGCGGGCCCGCTGGATCAGCGCCTCCAGGAGCGCCGAACCGGTGCCGCGGCCGCGCAGTCCCTCGCGCACGTACAGGGAGTGCTCGACGGTGTGGCGGTAGCCGTCGTGCGGACGCCACGGCCCGTAGGTCGCATAGCCGAGCACAGTCCCGTCGTCCTCGAGGGCGACCAGCACCGGGAAGCCGCTCCCCTGCCGCTCGGCGATCCAGGCGGCGCGATCGGCCGCGTCGACGAGGCGCTCGTTCCAGATCGCGGTGGTGTGCTCGACGGCATGGTTGTAGATCGCGGCGATGCCGCCGGCGTGCTGCGCGGTCGCGTCGAGGATCTGCATCGGGGCCTCCCGGGACGTGGGGAACGCGCAGAGACTACGCCGCCGCACGGGCTCCCGGACGCGGTGCCCGCGCCCCGCGGCCGGAGGGTCCGCCCCGGGACTCCTGTCCCGGGCCCCGCATACCCCGCTGGGGTACGGTCGGACGGCCCCGCCGTCGTCCCGAAGGACCCTGATGACCACCGCCCTTCCGCGCCGCACCCTGCTCGCCGCCCTCGCCGCGACCCCGCTGGTCCTCGCCGGCTGCACCGGCTCCCCGTCGGACGCGGAGGAGCTGCTGGCCGCGCATGACCTGCCCGGAGGCACAGCGCGCGAGGTGATCGACGCGCTCGAGGCTCTGCCGCTCGACGAACGGCCCGCGGAGCTGCTCGCCTCCGTCGGCACCGACGTGCTCACCCTCTCCGACGCCACCGGGCAGGAGGCGACCCTCGACCTGCCCGCGGAGGAGCTGTACGTCTCGGTCGCGCCGTTCGTGACCGGCACCCACGAGTGCTTCTTCCACAGCCTCACCACGTGCCTGGGTGAACTGGCGGAGGAGGAGCTCGACGTACGGGTCGAGGACGCCTCCGGCACCGTGCTCGTCGACGCGTCCCGCACCACCGCCCCGAACGGCTTCCTGGGCCTGTGGCTGCCGCGATCCGAGGAGCTCACCCTCCGCCTCGCCGGCGCGGCGGGCGAGGCCACCACGACCCTGCGCACCGACGCGGAGGCCCCCACCTGCCTCACCACGATGCAGCTGGGGGCCTGAGCGGGGCAGGACCTCAGCGTCGGTCGCCGCTCGCTTCCGGCCTGAGGTCCAGGCGGCGCAGCAGCTGCGCGTTCAGCGCCACCACGACGGTCGAGGCGCTCATCAGCAGCGCCCCCACGCTCATCGGCATCACGAACCCGATCGGGGCGAGCACGCCCGCCGCGAGCGGGACGGAGAGCAGGTTGTAGCCGGCCGCCCACCCCAGGTTCTGCCGCATCTTGCGGTAGGCGGCGTGGGAGAGGTCGATCACCGAGAGCACGGAGCGGGGGTCCGAGGAGGCCAGCACCACCCCGGCGGAGCCGATCGCGACGTCGGTGCCGGCGCCGATCGCGAGGCCCACGTCGGCCTGGGCGAGGGCGGGGGCGTCGTTGACGCCGTCGCCCACCATCGCGACCCGTCGGCCCTCCTGCTGCAGATCGGCCACCCGGGCCGACTTGTCCTCGGGACGGACCTGCGCGAAGACCCGGTCGATGCCGAGCTCGGCGGCGACGTGATCGGCGACGTTCTGCGCGTCGCCGGTGATCATGACGACCTGGAGGCCGCGCGCGTGCATCGCGTCGATCGCCTCGCGGGACTCCTCCCGCACGGCGTCGGCCAGCTTCAGCACGCCGACGGCCTCGCCGTCGCGCAGCACGTGCAGCACGATCGCGCCCTCCTCGCGCCAGGTCGCGGCCTGCTCGAGCTCGCCCGCCCCGCTCTCCTCGAGCAGGCGGGGCCCGCCCACCCGGATCTCGCGGCCGTCCACCCGGGCGCTGACGCCGAGCGCCGGGGAGGAGGAGACCTCGGAGGCGCCGGGCACGTCCACGCCGTCGGCCTCCGCGCGCCGACGGATCGCGCCGGCCAGAGGATGCTCGCTCTCGGACTCCGCGGCGGCGGCGAGGCCCAGCAGCTCCTGCTCCCCGATCCCTGCGCCCGGAGCGACCTCGAGCTGCGAGAGCTCCGGCTCGCCGCGGGTGAGGGTGCCGGTCTTGTCCAGCAGCACGGTGTCCACGGTGCGCATGCCCTCGAGCGCGAGCCGGTCGGTGACCAGCACCCCGGCCCGGGCGGCGCGCTCGGTCGCGATCGAGACGACCAGCGGGATCGCCAGCCCCAATGCGTGGGGGCAGGCGATGACCAGCACGGTCACGGTGCGGACCACGGCCTGGTCGGGCATGCCCAGCAGCGTCCAGACCAGCGCGGTGAGCACGGCGGCGCCGAGCGCGAACCAGAACAGCCAGGCGGCGGCGCGGTCGGCGATCCGCTGAGCGCGGGAGGAGGAGCTCTGGGCGTCCGAGACCAGGCGCTGGATCCCGGCGAGCGCGGTCTCCTCCCCGGTGGCGGTGACCTCGACGCGCAGGCTCGAATCGGTCGCGACGGTGCCCGCCACCACGCGGTCATCCGCGCTGCGGGTCACCGGGCGGGACTCGCCGGTGATCATCGACTCGTCGACGTCCGCGCTGCCCTCCACGATGGTGCCGTCAGCGGGGACGGAGGCACCGGGGCGCACCAGCACGAGGTCTCCGGCGCGCAGGTCCGCGGGGGCGACGGTGACCAGCTGGTCCCCCTCGATCCGCTCGGCCTCGTCGGGCAGCAGCGCAGCCAGCGAGTCCAGCGCGGAGGAGGTCTGCGCGAGGGAGCGCATCTCGATCCAGTGTCCCAGCAGCATGATCACGATCAGCAGCGCGAGCTCCCACCAGAACTCGAGCTCGCGGTCGAGCAGGCCCAGCCGGGAGCCCCAGGAGGCGAGGAATGCGACGGTGATGCCGAGGCTGATCAGCAGCATCATCCCCGGCGCGCGGGAGCGGAGCTCGGAGAGCCCGCCGGTGAGGAACGGCCGCCCGCCCCAGACGTACATGAGCGTGCCGAGCACCGGGGCGACCCACTGCAGGCCCGGCACGTCCGGGATCGTGTACCCGATCAGGTGCGCGAACATCGGGGAGAGGCCGACCACCGGCACCGCGAGCACCAGCATGATCCAGAACAGCCGACGGAACTGCGCGACATGATCGCCATGCCCGCCGTGCGCGTCGTGATCGCTGTGATCGTGGTGAGGCCCGTTCCCGTGATGCCCGGCGTGCATGTCACGCTCGACGTGCGGGTCATGGCCGTCGTGGCCCCCGCGGCCGTCGTGCTCGTGCGTGCGTCGATCCCCGCCCTCGCCGCCGAGAGCGACGTGGGAGTCCTGCGGTCCGTGCCCCTCGTGATGTGTGCTCATACCCCGACCCTATACCCCCAAGGGGTATAAGCACTGGGCAGGAGCCCGACATCGCCCACCACTCCCCGCCGAATGCCGACAGCCTGCCTCCGAGCTAGGGAGTCATCGAAGAAATCCACGTACATCAGGGACATGACGTACGCAGAAGTCGCCACGAACCCCTCCACCTCGCCTCTCACACATCGGCCGAGCGGGCACGCAGGGGCGCGTCGCGGGACTCGGGGAGCGGCCCGGGCTCCGCGCCGCTGACGGGCCACCGCCACCCCTCCCGCCCATCGCCGTTCAGCGATATGATCGCCGCATGGCGATGCCGATGGAATCCTCTCCCCCGCTCTTCGACGTGGACGAGTCCCAGGCCGCGCTCTTCCATGCTCTGGCCGAGCCGACCCGACTCGCGCTGCTCCAGCACCTCTCCACCGGGGAGCACCGGGTGCGGGATCTCGTCGACCACCTGCACCTGGCCCAGTCCACCGTGAGCAAGCACCTCGCCTGCCTGCGCGACTGCGGGCTGATCAACAGCCGCAGCGAGGGCCGCGCCTCCTGGTTCTCGCTCACCGATCCGGAGCGGCTGCGCTCCCTGCTCGCCCTCGCCGCCGCGATGCTCTCCGGCGCGGGCGCGGCACCGACGGTCCACGAGCACCTGCACGACCCGCGCGTCGGCGGCGGCCCGGCCGACGACGACTCCCGCAGCGACGAGGACGGCTCGCCATGACCGCCTCGCACACTCACGGCCACGGCCACAGCCACGCCTCCCCGGCGACCGGCCGCACCCGGCTCGCGATCGCCTTCGGGCTGACGGCCCTGATCGTCCTCGCCCAGGCGGTCGGCAGCGTGGTCACGGGGTCCCTCGCCCTGCTCACCGATACGGCGCATGCACTGGTGGACGCCTCCGGTCTGCTGGTCGCGCTGATCGCCGCGACGATGCTGCTGCGTCCCGCGAGCCCCACCCGCACCTGGGGCTTCGCCCGGATCGAGGTGCTCGCGGCGTTGGCTCAGGCGACGCTGCTGATCGTCGTCGGCACCTACACCGCGGTCGAGGGGCTGCGCCGCCTCGCCTCCCCGCCCGAGATCGCCTCGACGGAGCTGCTCGTCTTCGGCGCGGTCGGGCTCGCGGTGAACCTGGTGGCGATCCTCGTGCTCGCCGGCGGCAAGGACACGAGCCTGAACATGAAGGCGGCCTTCCTGGAGGTCGCGAACGATGCGCTCGGCTCCCTCGGCGTGATCGTCGCGGCGCTCGTCATCCGCTTCACCGGCTTCCAGCAGGCCGACGCGCTCGCAGGTCTGTTCATCGCGGCGCTGATCGTGCCGCGCGCGGTGCGGATCCTGCGCGACGCCCTGCGGATCCTCATGGAGTACACCCCCGAGGGCGTGGACCTCGACGAGGTGCGCGAGCACCTGCTGGCCCTCGAGCACGTCCGGGACGTCCACGACCTGCACGCCTCCAACGTCGGCAGCAGCCTGCCGATCCTCTCCGCGCACGTGGTGGTGGCCGAGGAGTGCTTCGGCTCGTCGCATGCGATGGAGATCCTCGAGGAGGTCCACGAGTGCGTGCGCACCCACTTCCCCGTCGCCTTCGAGCACGCGACCATACAGATGGAGAGCCCCGACGTGCACGCCCGCGAGGCGGCCCGCACCCTGCACGCCTGAGCCGGGCACGGTCGAGCCCGCAATTCGACGCGCCGACGGCCCTTGACCGCTCGTCCCGGGTGGAGTGTCCTGGCCGCATGACAAAGCTGAGCGCACGCGCCGAGACCCTGCTCGCCCTCCATCACCAGCCTGCCCCCGTCGTGCTCCCCACCGTGTGGGACGCCTGGTCCGCCCGTGCCGCCGTCGAGGCCGGCTTCGAGGCGCTGACCATCGGCAGCCACCCCCTCGCCGACTCGCTGGGCTCCGGCGACGGCGAGCAGATGAGCCTCGACGAGGCCCTCGCCGGCATCGCCCGCATCACCCGGGCCGTGGACGCACCCGTCTCGGCGGACATGGAGTCCGGCTACGACACCGCCCCCGCCGAGCTCGTCGAGCGAGTGTTGGAGGCGGGGGCCGTCGGCGTCAACATCGAGGACACCGTCCACTCCGAAGGTCGGCTGCGCGGAGCGCAGGAGCACGCCGACTACATCGCGGGGATCCGCCGGGCGGCCGACGAGGCCGGGGTGCACCTGGTGATCAACGCCCGCACCGACGTGTTCACGACCGACGAGCAGATCCCGGACCGGCTCGCCGAGGCGATCACGCGGCTGAACCTGCTCGAGAAGGCGGGGGCGGACTCGCTCTACCCGGTGGGCGTGCCGGACACCGCGACGCTCGAGGCGCTGCTCGCCGCCGTGAGCACGCCGCTGAACGTCACCGCCCACCCGGCGAAGGGCGCGATCCCGGACGGCCTGACCCTCACCCGACTGTCGGAGCTCGGCGTGCGCCGCGTCAGCTTCGGCCCGCTGCTGCAGGCGGCCCTGGGCGCCCACCTCGACGAGGTCACCGCGGCCTGGCGCTGAGCGGCACTCCACGGACCGGGCGGCCCTGGTCCTCCACCACCCGCCGGGAATAGGGTCTCCCGCGACGGATCCTGCTCGCGATCCTGGACCGCGCCCTCGAGCAGGGCGTGACCTTCATCGACACCGCCGACGTGTACGGCGGGAAGGACCACAAGGGGCGCTCACCGCGCAGCGGGACCGCTGGGAGGCCTTCTGCGAGGACCGGGATCTCGCCCCCGGCCAGGTCGCGCTCGCCTGGCTGCTGCACCGCCCGGGCGTGCTCGGTCCGATCATCGGCCCGCGCACCATCGAGCAGCTGGACTCCGCGATCGAGGCGGTCGACATCGCGCTGTCCGAGGACGACCTCGCGGCTCTCGACGAGATCTTCCCCGGCCCGGGCGGTCCGGCCCCGGAGGCCTACGCCTGGTGACGACGGCTCACCCCACCGGCAGGCAGAACGGGTGGCCCTCCGGGTCGGCGAGGACGTAGAGCGGCTCTTCCGGCACCTGGGTGCGATCCATGAGCAGCGGCCTACTGGTCGGTCCCGTCACGGCAGTCCGACGACCCTGCGGCGACCAGGGCCCTCGCGCAGATCAGACCGCAGGGGGACCCTCCGCCATCCCGCGGTCCGATCCGTCGGCCCCCGCCCCGTTCCTACGCTGGCGACCACGCTCAGGGATCTGGGCGCGCACCGACCACCAGGAGGGCATCCCATGACCGCCACCTACGCACCCGCCGTCCACCATGGCACCGGCAAGGGCACCGCGAGCCTGCTGCTCGGGATCTGCTCGCTGCTGGCGGGATGGACGCTGATCGCTCCGGTCCTCGGGCTGGTCCTCGGATTCATGTCCCGCGGGGACGAGCCCTTCGCCCGCGGCCGCGCCGGCTGGGGGATCCTCCTGAACCTGCTGGCCATGCTGGGCTGGATCCTCGCCGGTGGGCTCCTCCTGGCCGCCAGCGCCGGATGGATCGCCTCGGAAGTCGACCTCAGCGGGCTGTTCGGGGGCTGAGGCGAGGAGGGGCGTGCGTCGGCAGCGGTGAGAGCGCCGGCGACACCGCTGACCCTCAGCGCATGTCCGCGACGCTCCCCAGCTGCTCCTCCGCCGTCGGCCGACGGGACGCGGTGGCGGGGCTGAGCACCGCCGCGAGGAGCGCGACCGCGAGGGGGACGACGAGCGCGCCGCGCAGCCCGATCTCCTCGCCGAGGAACCCGAGCGTCGGCGGGCCGACGAGGAAGGCGAGATAGCCGATCACCGAGGCGAGGGCGACGCGCGCGGCGGAGTCCGGGCCGGAGTCGCCGGCGGCGGAGAGCGCGAGCGGGAAGCCGAGGGAGGCGCCGAGGCCCCACAGGACGACCGCCGCGACGGCCACGGCCTGGCTGTCCACATAGGCGATGAGCGCGAGGCCGGTCGCGGCGAACAGGGCGCTGACCAGCAGCACGCGGGAGCGGCCGACGCGCTCCACGATCGGCCCGCCGGAGAAGCGGCCGATCGTCATCGAGGCCGCGAACAGGGCGAACACGAGCGAGCCCACGGTCGCGCCGAAGCCGTGCCCGTCGACCATGAGCAGCGGCAGCCAGTCGTTGGCGGTCCCCTCGGCGAGCGCCATCGCGAGCACGACCCCGCCGATGCACACCAGCCGCAGGTCCTTCCAGATCGCGGGCCGCGGCGTCGCCGCCTGCGCGGCGCGCTCGTCGGCGGTGACCCTCCCGGTCCCGGTCGGGATCGCGCGCATCGCCCAGAGCAGCAGCCCCGCGCCGACGGCGGCCGTCGCCACCAGATGCGGCACCACCGGGAAGCCCGCGCCGTTGGCGAGGATGCCGAGCACCGCGCCGATCACCGTGCCGAGGCTGAAGCAGCCGTGGAGGGACGGGAGGAAGGAGCGCCCGCCGAGCCTCTCGACGTCGGCGCCCTCGACGTTCATGGCGACCTCGCCGCCGCCCATGCCGCCGCCGAACAGCGCGAGACCGAAGGCGGTGAGGAGCGGCTGTCCCATCGAGGCGCCGAGCGCGATCGTGGGCAGTGCGACGACCACCAGCGTCGACCCCGCGAGGACCACGGGACGGGTGCCGAGCCGCATCACGAGCGGTCCGGAGGAGAGGATCCCCAGCATCGATCCGATCGAGAGGCCGAAGAGCACCAGCCCCATCTGCGCGGTCGAGGCGTCCAGCAGGTCACGCACCGCGGGGGTGCGGGTGACCCACGCGGACATGCTCAGGCCCGGCAGCAGGAACAGGGCGTAGAGCGCGAAGCGGCGTCGGCGCAGGGAGAGCGTGGGCGAGGAGGGCACGCGGACGAGCGTACGCAGGGGGCGACCGCAGGTCACGGGCCGTCCGTCGCATCGCCCCTGGTGGACTGTCGGCCCGCAGGCCTACGCTCTCCCCGAGCGCCCGGCAACGAGCCGGCGCCGACGCCGAGGAGGACGTCCGCCATGCCCGCTGCACTGCATCCCTACCTCAACTTCGACGGCAACGCCCGCGAGGCGTTCGAGTTCTACGGCGAGGCCCTCGGGGCCACGCCCCAGTTCGCCACCTTCGGGGAGTTCCAGGCCGTCCCCGAGGGCGACCCCTCCGCCGACAAGATCATGCACGGCTCGCTCGAGGTCACCGACCTGATCCGCCTGTACGCCTCCGACGTGATCGAGGGGATGGGCGAGTACACCCGCGGCACCAACGTCACCCTCTCCCTGATGGGCGATGACGAGGCGGTGCTGCGCAGCGCCTACGAGAAGCTGTCCGTGGGCGGCGAGATCACGATGCCGCTCGAGAAGCAGATGTGGGGCGACGTCTACGGCGCCTTCACCGACCGCTTCGGCATCGTGTGGCAGGTCAACATCTCCGGCAGCGAGGGCTGAGCGGTCTCCGACGACCTCCGCGCCCTGCTCGAGGCCGAACGCACCCGCACCCACGAGCGGATCGAGGCGCTCCGCCGCGACCACGCCGCGATCCTCGAAGGGATGGCGCTGACCTCGACCGACGACGAGCACGACCCCGAGGGGCAGACCACCGCCGTGGACCGCTCCCGCACCGAGGCCCTGCTGGCCGGTGCCGAGCAGCACCTCGTCGATCTCGACGCCGCCGAGCAGCGGCTCGAGGACGGCAGCTACGGCATCTGCGAGGTGTGCGCCCGGCCGATCCCGCGCGCCCGCCTCGAGGTCCGGCCGACGGCGAGGACCTGCGTGGACCACGCCGCCTGACCGTAGGCTTCCCGTCATGACCGCTGCGACCGCCTCCTCGCCCGACGGCACGATCGTCGTCGTCGGCTCCGTGAACGTCGACCTCCTCGCGCAGGTGCAGCGTCACCCCCGGCCCGGGGAGACGCTGCATGGCACGGGCGGGCAGATGCTCCCCGGCGGCAAGGGCGCGAACCAGGCCGTCGCCGCCGCGCGCCTCGGCGCACGGGTCGCGATGGTGGGTGCCGTCGGCTCCGACGTCCAGGCGGAGGCGGCGCTGTCCGCGATGCGCGAGGCCGGCGTCGACCTCGGCCATGTCGCGGAGATCGAGGGGCCGACGGGCCTGGCGATCGTGACGGTCGCGGAGGACGGCGAGAACTCGATCGTCGTCATCGCGGGCGCGAACGACGCCATGGACGCCGGCCGAGTGCGGGCCGCGGCCGAGGTCATCTCCGCAGCGCGCATCGTCGTGTGCCAGGGGGAGATCCCGCGGGACGGCATCGAGGCGCTGCCCGCCCTGGTCACGGGACGGTTCCTCCACAACCCGGCACCGGTGATGGAGCTGGATCCGGCAGTGCTGCGCGCCTCGGACCCGCTGGTCGTGAACCAGCACGAGGCAGGGCTCGTCCTCGCCCAGCTCGCCCCCGACGAGGACGCTCCGGAGGACCCCGAGCAGATCCTCCGTGCGCTGCTCGCGACGGGGATCCCGTCGGCCGTCCTCACCCTCGGCGCGGACGGTTCGCTGGTCGCCGACCAGGCCGGCGTGCGCCGCGTCCCGCCCGCCCCGGTCGAGGCGGTGGACACCACCGGCTCCGGCGACGCCTTCATCGGCGCGCTCGCGCTCGGGCTCGCCCGCGGCGACGATCTCGCCACCGCCGCCCGCCTCGCCTCCCGCGTCGGCGCCTTCGCCGCGACCGGCGAGGGCGCCCAGCCCAGCTATCCCACCGCGGCCGACGAGCTTCCCGCCCTGCAGTAGACCTGAGCCTGAGCGTCCTCGCCTCCGCCGCCTCGCAGGCGAGGACGGCGGACGCCACGGAGCCGGAGCGGACGCGGGAGTATCCTGCGGCGGGGCGTGAGCCCGCGAGGTCGCGCCCCTGCGCCGAGCGGGCCCGCCCGGCGGACCCCACCACGAAGGATCGCCCCCATGACTACTCCCCGCGTCACCGTCCAGCAGGCCTGGAATGCCCTCGCCGAGGGGAACGAGAGGTTCATGGCCGGGGAGCTGCGCCACCCGCAGCAGAACGCGGCCCGTCGCTCCGAGCTGACCGGGGCACAGGCGCCGAACGCGGCGTTCCTGGGCTGCTCCGACTCGCGCGTCGCGGCGGAGATCCTCTTCGACTGCGGCCTGGGCGACCTCTTCGTGGTGCGCAACATCGGCCAGATCGCGAACGAGAACACGGTCGCGACCATGGAGTTCGCGGTCGCGGAGCTCGGCGTCGCCGTCATCGTGGTGCTCGCCCACGGCTCCTGCGGCGCGGTGAAGGCCGCGATCGACCAGACCACCGCGAGCCCCAGCGAGGTCACCCCGGCGATCCGCAAGGAGCTGGAGGAGATCCGCCCGGCCGTGCAGCAGGAGTGGTTCGCGACCCAGCAGGTCAGCCCCTACGTCGAGCCGACGCTCATCGACGTGGACGCCGTGGGCCGTCGTCACCTCGACGAGACGGTCAACGCCCTCATGCGCCAGTCCACCGTCATCTCCGACGCGGTCGCCGCGGGAGAGCTCGGGATCGTCGGCTGCCAGTACCAGCTCGAGGAGGGCCGGGTCTCCCCGATCTCCTGGGTCGGTCAGCTCGACGTCGCGCGCTGAGCAGAGCGTTCAGCCGCCGAGCTGCGCCTCCAGGTCGTCGGTGGTGACGTTCGCGCCCGAGGCCGGCTCGACCACATCGGCGGCGAGCACCCGCAGGGCGGCATCGCCCTCGGGATGCGCCTCGATCCGTACGAAGGCCCGTCGCACCCCGGGCTGCTCGCGGTAGGTCCGGGAGACGGTCTCCAGCACCGTGCGCAGGGACTGCTCGACGCCGGCCCGGTCCTCGCCTTCCAGCACGAGCACGCCGCCGATCCTGGTGCCGGCGTTGGTGGAGTCCTGGAACTGCACGAGCCCGCCGCGGTGCTCGGGCAGCGCCTCGACGGCGGTGCGCAGCGCGTCCTGCACGGCGCCGACGTCGCTGCGCCCGCCGAAGCCGCACGCGGCGAGCAGGCTTCCCACGATCCCCACCAGCACTCCTCTGCGGCCGACGCCTCTCATCGGCCCATCATCCCCCACTCTCACCGCGCGACGCCTCAGTTCTCGCGGTGCACGCCAGAGCTGTAGTGCTGCACGTTCCCGGGGTCGCCGGTGAGGAAGGGTGCGAGGCTCGGGTCCTGGCTGTACTGGGAGAGCGCCGAGTTCGGGTCCTGCAGCTGGTTCTGGACGGAGTTCTGGTACTCGCCGCCGCTGTGGTTGGTCAGCGGGTTCCAGCTCGGGCTGTCGAGGGTGATGTTCGTGGCCCCGTCGCTTCCGCCGCCGCCCGGGCCCAGCGCGAGCCCGCCGAGGTCGATCCTGGGCACCGCGTCCCCGCCGTGCTGGAGGTTCAGCTGGTTCACGGAGGAGGGGACCGAGTAGTTGTCCACCGGCGAGCCGTAGGTCATGACGTTGGTGAGGTTGTACTGCGAGGCGAAGTCCTCGTTCGCGGCGAGGCTCGAGGCGATCATGCCGCCCTGCGAGTGGCCGTTCAGCATCAGCGGGGTGCCGGGCGGGATGTCGTTCTGCGCATAGAGCTGCGCGATCGCGTCGGCCGTCGCCTGGGAGCCGGCGGACCAGCCGCCCGAGCCGGCCTGCTCGGCGTTGCCGGTGAGGTCCATCGGGTTGTCCCCGGCGCTCGGCCCCCACTTCTCGGTGCCGGGGATGTTGACGATCACGCCGGTGGGAGGGTTGCCGACGACGGACATCGAGACCTCCCCGGTCTCCTTGTCGCCGTAGGTGGTGTTGGTGTTCGCGATGATCTGGGAGAGGTCGCTCGGGGGCACGAGGCCGGACTCCTCACCGGTGACCTGGACCGGCGCGTCCGCGTAGCCGGCGCCGTCGTCGGCGAGCTTCAGGTCGATCCCGGTGAGAGCCTCGATGGCGTCGCCCGTTCCGCGGATGAGCCCGGTCGCTCCGTCGACCAGCAGCTCCGTGACCCGCGGCCATTCGAAGTCCCGCACGGCGTCGATCGCAGTGCTGACCAGGTCCTTCCCGTCCTGGACGCGGTCCCCGAGCCAGTCCAGGCCCTCGCCGATCCGGTCGCCGACCCAGTCCGCGCCCTCGCCGATCCGGTCGCCGAGCCTTTCCATGCCGTCGTCGATCACGTCGACGACGTCGCCGGCGGTGTCCCCCAGCCAGTCCATCATGTCGCCGAACCAGCCGCCGTCGCCGTCCTCGGAGGCGCGGTCCTGCTCCTCGACGTGCTGCTGCAGCTCGCGGGAGCGGTCCTCGAGCCCGGGCATCACGAGCGACTCGCCCTCGCGACGGGTGCTCCCCCACTGCTCGCGGAAGGCGTCGGCGTCGGGCCCGACCCAGGCGACCGACCGGACGCTGCCGTCGAGGTCGCCGAGCAGTCCCTCGAGGCGCTGCGCCGCCCGGGCGAGCGCCTCGGACTGTCCCGTGACCTGCTCGGTGTCCATGCCCTGGAAGCTCATCAGGCGGCCCTCCCCGCGGCGTGGGCGGTGACGTGGTCGATCGCGCCGATCACCTTCGCGCACAGCGCATCGGCGAGGGAGCCGGGTGCGGCTTCGCGCACCTCGGCGCCGTCCTCGCCGGGGACCAGCACGGCGAGCTGCTCGCCGTGCTGCCCGAGCGCGTACCAGGAACCGCCGCCGACGGTGGTCTCCTCCGGGGTCGGGGAGGAGACCACGACCATCTGCACCTGCGCGATCGACGGGGCGTCAGCGAGGTGCTCCGGGGCGGGGGCGGGCTCCGCGTCGGTGAAGGCGGGGCGCTGCGGCACCAGGGCCCGCACGAGCGCGCCGAGGTGCTCGATGGTCGCCAGGCCCAGCAGCACGGCGTTCGAGCGTCGGCCGAGCCGCATCGTCGTCTCGTCGGCGCTGACCTCGCGCTCCTGGTCGATGACCAGCACGAACCGTCCGGCGATCCGCAGCGTGGTGGCCCAGCCGCGGTCCCCGTCGACGCAGACGAGCTCGGCGCCGACCGGCGAGCGCAGCCCGCTGCGCAGAAGCTGCTCCCAGTGCTGATCGAGGACGAGCGCGTCCTCGTCGTCCGGGGAGTCGACGAGGAGTCCGGCGAGCTCGAGCTCGACGACCTGCTCCTCGGTGAGCTCGGGGGCGGGCTCCTCCCCGAGCGCGAGCGCACGCACCCGGTCGAAGGCCCCGTCGCTGATCCGCACCAGGCGCGAGGGTCCGGGCAGCGCGGTCACCCGCGGCCCCGCCCCTGGCGTCCTCGCCTGCTCGTCCTCGTCCCGATTCCCCATGATCGTCCCCCTCGCCCGTCGTCGCACCGCTCCTCCGCGCACGCTAGGCGCGGCCGACGGGGGTGGGAATGGGGAGGACTCCCCATGGACAGGCGGCGGGCAGGGGTCGTCAGCCCTCCGCCAGCACCGCCCGACGCCACCCGCGCGCGGAGCTGATCACCGCGATCTCCTCCGCCTTCTCCAGGTCGAAGGCCGTCAGCTCCCGCTCCACGAGCTCCCCGGCCTCGAGCGCGAGGCGTCGACCGACCCCGTCGAGGCAGCAGTCCTCGAGCGGCGGGGTGCACCAGGTGCCGTCCAGGCGCAGGGCGAGGCTCGCGATGGTGGTCTCGACGAGGCGGCCGTGAGCCCCGCGGAGGATGACGTCATCGGCCTCCGGGTGCCGTGCCCGGGCGGCATCGAAGTGATCGCGCACGGACGTCTTATGGGCGCTGAGCCCGACGGGGAGATCGGTGGGCTGCGCGTCCAGCACGAGCCGCACCGGCTCCGGCGCGGGAGTGAGCGGGCGGGGCTCGACGGAGACGCTCCCGTCGCGCCGCAGCCGCAGCCGCACCAGCTGCTCGCCCTCGAGCGCGGCGACCTGCCCGAGCGCGGCCTGCAGCGCCTCCTCGTCGATCACGATCCCGAAGCGCTCGGCCGAGCCGCGCAGTCGCTCGAGGTGGGGCTCGAGGTGCTGCGCACGGCCGTCCCTCACGGCGAAGGTCTCCAGCAGCGCGAAGGGCTCCCGCTGCCCCATCGGCAGCACGGCGGCCTTGACCAGCAGCTCGTCGTACTCCCCGTCAGCCGTGGATCCCCAGGTCACGCCGCCGCCCGCGCCGTAGACGGCGGCGCCGCCGGCCTCGTGGTCGATGACGACGGTGCGGATCGCGACGGAGAGGCTCGCCCGCGGGTGCTCGCCCGGGCCGCCGGGGGCGATGACGCCGATCGTCCCGCAGTACACGCCGCGCGGGGTGTCCTCGAGGCGCCTGATCAGCTCCATCGTGGAGAGCTTCGGGGCGCCGGTGATCGAGCCGCAGGGGAACATCGCGCCGAGCACGCCCGCGAGGCCGGTGCCGGGCAGGGGTCGGGAGCGCAGTCGGGAGACGAGCTGGAACAGCGTCGGGTACTCCTCGACGCCCAGCAGCTCGGTGACCTCGACGCTGCCGGGCTCGCTGATCCGGGCCATGTCGTTGCGCAGCAGGTCCACGATCATGACGTTCTCGGCGCGGTCCTTCTCCCCCGCCGCGAGCGTCTCCCGCGCCGCCTCGTCCGTCGCGGGATCGCCGGTGCGCGGGGCGGTGCCCTTCATCGGCGCGGTGGTGATCTCGTTCCCGTCCCAGGTCAGGAAGGTCTCGGGGCTCGCCGAGACCACGGTGTGGCGGCCGAGCTCGAGATAGGCGTGGTGGGCGCCGCGCTGACGGTGGGCGAGGTCGCCGTAGAGGCCGTAGGGGTCGCCGACGAGGCGCGAGCGGAGCCTGGTGGTGAGGTTCGTCTGGTAGGTGTCGCCCTCGGCGATCGCCGCCCGGACCGCGGCGACCTTCTCCGCGTGCTCGTCGCGGGACCAGTCCGGCCGCCAGGGCTCGAGCGCGTACCCGCCCGCGGGGGTGAGCGGGGCGGGGTCGGGGTCCGGGGCCTCCGCGATCCCCGCCCACACCAGCGGCAGACCGTCCTGCCCGGCATGGACCTGTGCGTCGGGGTCGAGCCCGGCGGCGGCCTCGTATGCGATCATCACCACTGCCCAGGAGCCTTCGGCGACGGCCTGCTCGATCTCGGCGAGCGCGGGCCGCACCTCCTCGGGCCGCTCCGCCCGGATCTCCCGCGCGAAGCGGCCGAACTGCAGCGTCGTGCCCGCGACGAGGTCGTCGAGCCGGGCACGCGGCGCGGGGGCGGAACCGGAGGTCATCCCCGCATTCTGCCCGATCCACGGGCCGTCGTCGTGGTGGTCCGAGGAGGCGGTGCCGATACGATCCGGTCATGGATCCCGTCACGCCCCGCACCGCCTTTGTCGACGCGACCGCCGGGATCGCCGGCGACATGCTGCTGGCCGCGCTCGTCGACGCCGGCGCGGACCTCGCGGGCGTCCAGCGCGTGCTCGACGCGCTGGTCCCGGACTCGGTGCGCTTCCTCCGCACCGACGTGGACCGCGGCGGGCAGCGCGCGCTCAAGGTCGACGTAGAGGTGCTGGTCGACGACCCGCCGCACCGCACATGGGCCTCGATCCGGGACCTGCTCGAAGAGGCGCGGGGCCGCGACGACGTCCCCGAGCGCACGATCGACCTCGCCCTCGCCGTCTTCGGCCGCCTCGCCGACGCGGAGGGCGCGACCCACGGGGTCCCGGCCGACGAGGTCCACTTCCACGAGGTGGGGGCGCTGGACTCCCTGGCCGACGTGATCGGGGCGTGCGAGGCGTGGCGTCAGCTCGGCGTCGAGGAGGCGACGGGCAGCGTGCTCGCCGTCGGCTCGGGCCGGATCCGCGCCGCGCACGGCGACATCCCCGTCCCGGTGCCCGCGGTCGCGCGCCTCGCCCTCGGCTGGCCGACGGTCGCCGGCGAGATCCTCCCCCCGCGCGGGCACGCGCCCTCACACGGTCACGATCTCAGCCACTCGCACGCCGACGCGCACATGCACAGCCACGGCGAGCATCACGGCGCAGACCGCGGGCAGGACCACGGCCATGCCCACCCACACTCGGACGACCCGGTCCCCGTCCCCGACTCCGACGCAGCCCTGCCCGCCCACGCCCAGGGCGGTCCGCACGAGCACGGCGGCCGGCGCGTCCCCTCCGGTGTCGCCCCCGGCATCGGCGAGCTCGCCACCCCCACCGGCGTCGCCCTCCTGCGCGGACTCGCCGCGACTGCCGGCCCCCAGCCGATGATCGCCACCGAGGCGCTCGGCGTCGGCGCCGGCACGAAGGACACCCCGGGCCGCCCGAACGTCGTCCGTGTCCTCGTCGGCCGCCCGTTCACCGCCGAGCCGCACGCCGCCGGGCAGCTCTCCGCAGCGCTCCCGACGACCGCACCCCGGTCGACCGCGCCGCGTGCATTCGATCCCGACTCGGCCGATCCCGCGGCATCAGACCTCGCCCCTGTCCCCAGCACCCTCGCCGCGAACGAGCTGCCTGCCGACGATCTCCCGCCCGACGCCCACGCCACCCCCACCTCCGCCCTCCAGCTCGAGGCGAACGTCGACGACCTCGACCCCCGTCTCTGGCCCCGCGTGCTCGAGGAGCTGCTGGACGCGGGCGCTCTGGACGCCTGGCTCGTCCCGATCTCGATGAAGCACGGCCGCCCCGCCGTCACGATCCACGCACTGGTCCGCGAGGGCTCCGAGGGCCCCGCCGCATCCCTGCTCATGGACCGCACCGGCACCCTCGGCGTGCGGATGCACCGGGTCGAGCGGATCATCCGCACCCGCGAGTTCACCGAGGTCGAGGTGCGCGGCCAGCGCATCGCCGTGAAGATCGCCCGCGACCAGGACGGCGCCGTCGTGCGCCGAGAGCCCGAGTTCCGCGACGTCGCCGCCGCGGCCCGCGTTCTCGGCATCAGCGAGCGCACCATGCTCGACCTCGCCAAGGAGGCCGCCTCCGGCCTCTCGACCAGCTGACACGGCCCGTGCCGACGCTCTCCCGCGCCCACGCGACGACAACGGCACCAACGACAGCAGCGACCACAGCGACCAGCAGGGCTGCTGCAGAAAAGCACGTACATCATGTACGTCACGTACGCCGATTTCTTCGACAGCACCGCTGCTCGCTCCCGGCACCCCGTTCCGCCGTCGGTCACGACCAGCGGCCCTCGGGCCGCGCCCGGCCGATCGCCCGGCTCGACTTCCCCGGTTCCACAGCGGCACCCCGACCCCCGCGAGATACTGGGAAGGGCCCGACACCGCTCCCGAGGAGGAGGACCCATGCCCGCCCTGCCCGACGCGATCACCAAGGCCATGACCATGGCCCGCACCGCCGAGAACGGACGCCACGCGGAGGTCCTGGTGAGCGACGGCCCGCTGCGCCAGAGCGTCATCGCGCTGCGTCGCGGCGTGCGCCTGCCCGAGCACAACTCCCCGCCCGCTGCGTCGATCCAGGTGGTGCGCGGCAGCGTGCGCGTGACGGGTCAGGAGGAGGCGGAGCTGCGCGCCGGCGACCTCGACGCGCTCACCCACTTCCGCCACGCCGTCGAGGCCCTCGAGGACTGCGCCTTCCTGCTCACCACCGTCACCTCGCAGCCCAGCGGCGGCAGCCACGCCACCCGCACCGGGGAGCTGCCCGTGACGGAGGACGACGACCGCGCCTGACCCCGCGGCGCGCAGCACGCCGAGCTGACCCGCCGGGGCCGCGCCGTCCCCGCGGGGACGGCGCGGCCCCGGCTGCCGACGTTCTCCGGGCGGACTCTCAGCCCACCCCGCCCGCCTCCCCGGCGCCCATCTTCGCGAGCCGCAGCCACGTGTCCACCACCGTGTCCGGGTTCAGCGACATCGAGGCGATGCCCTGCTCGAGCAGCCATTCGGCGAGGTCCGGGTGGTCCGACGGGCCCTGCCCGCAGATGCCGACGTACTTCCCCGCCGCACGGCACGCCTCGATCGCGCGGCCCAGCATGAACTTCACCGCCGGGTCCCGCTCGTCGAAGGCGTCCGCGACCAGCGCCGAGTCGCGGTCGAGGCCCAGCGTCAGCTGGGTCATGTCGTTCGAGCCGATCGAGAAGCCGTCGAAGTGCTCGAGGAACAGCTCCGGCACCGCGGCGTTCGAGGGGATCTCGCACATCATGATCACCTCGAGCCCGTTCTCCCCGCGCACCAGCCCGTGGCTCGCGAGCAGGTCGATCACACCCTTGCCCTCGGCGGGGGTGCGCACGAAGGGGATCATGAGCTTCACGTTGGTCAGCCCCATGTCTTCGCGCACGTACCGCAGCGCCTCGCACTCCATCGCGAAGCAGTCGGCGAAGCCCTCCGAGAGGTACCGCGAGGCACCGCGGTAGCCGATCATCGGGTTCTCCTCCTCCGGCTCGAACAGCGTGCCGGCCAGGAGGTTCGCGTACTCGTTGGACTTGAAGTCGCTCATCCGCACGATCACGGGCTCGGGGTGGAAGGCCGCGGCGATGGTCGCCACGCCCTCGGCGACGCGCTGGACGAAGAACTCGCGCGGCCCCTCGTAGGCGCTGATCCGCTCCGTCACCTGCGCGGCGATCTCCGGCTCGTCCTTCTCCAGCCGGTCCAGCTCGAGCAGGGCGCGGGGGTGGATGCCGATCTGGCGGTTCACGATGAACTCCAGCCGCGCGAGACCCACGCCCGCGTTCGGCAGACGGGAGAAGGAGAACGCCTGCTCGGGGTTGCCGACGTTCATCATGATCTTCGTGGGCAGCGCCGGCATCGAGTCGACCTCGGAGGAGGAGACCGAGTAGTCGAGGATCCCCTCGTACACGTAGCCGGTGTCGCCCTCGGCTGCGGAGACGGTGACCTCGTCCCCGTCGGCCAGGTCGCGGGAGGCGGTGCCGGTGCCGACCACGGCCGGGATCCCCAGCTCGCGGGCGATGATCGCGGCGTGGCAGGTGCGCCCGCCGCGGTCGGTGACGATGGCGCTCGCGCGCTTCATGATCGGCTCCCAGTCGGGGTCGGTCATGTCGGCGACGAGCACCTCGCCGGGCTGGAACTCGTGCATGCGGTCGATCGTGTCGAGCACCCGGACGGGGCCGGCGCCGATCCGGGCGCCGATCGCACGGCCCTCCACCCGGACGGGGCCTCGGGAGGCCAGCAGGTACTTCTCCACGGTGTTCCCGGCGCGGGACTGCACGGTCTCGGGGCGGGCCTGGAGGATGTAGAGCCTCCCGTCGGCCCCGTCGAGTCCCCACTCGATGTCCATCGGCCGCCCGTAGTGCTCCTCGATGACCAGCGCCTGGGTCGCGAGCTCGGTGACCTGCTCGTCGGTCAGCGACAGCCGGACCCGCTCGGCGGGGTCGACGTCGACGAAGGCGGTGGTGCGGCCGACGGCCGTGTCGGTCGTGTAGATCATCTTGGTGGCCTTCTCGCCCACCTGCCGCTTGAGGATCGCGGGCCGGCCCTCGCGCAGCCCGGGCTTGTGGACGTAGAACTCGTCGGGGTTGACCGCGCCCTGGACCACGCCCTCGCCGAGCCCGAAGGCGGAGGTGATGAACACGGCCTGGTCGAAGCCGGACTCGGTGTCGACGGTGAACATGACGCCGGAGGAGCCGATGTCGGAGCGGACCATCTTCTGCACGCCGGCGCTGAGCGCGACCGCGGCGTGCTCGAAGTCGTGGTGGACGCGGTAGGCGATCGCCCGGTCGTTGTAGAGCGAGGCGAACACCTCCCGGATCGCGAGCAGCACGTCGTCGATGCCGCGCACGTTCAGGAAGGTCTCCTGCTGCCCGGCGAAGGACGCGTCCGGCAGGTCCTCGGCAGTCGCCGACGAGCGCACCGCGAAGGACGCCTCCTCGCCGCTGCCGGCGGCGAGCTTCTCGTAGGCCTCGCGGATCCCCTCCTCGAGGGCGGAGGGGAAGGGCTGCTCGATGACCAGCGCCCGGATCTCGCGGCCCGCCTCGGCGAGCGCGATCGTGTCGTCGGTGTCCAGGCCCTGCAGCCGCTGGTCGATCCGCTCGGCAAGGCCCGTCGCGCCGAGGAACTCGCGATAGGCGTCGGCGGTGGTCGCGAAGCCGTCGGGCACCGCGACCCCGAGGGCGGAGAGGTTCGAGACCATCTCGCCCAGGGAGGCGTTCTTGCCTCCGACCTGCTCGAGATCGGCCATGCCGAGCTCGGAGAACCAACGGATGCTCTGCGTCATTGCTGCTCCTTCGGGGTGGGGACGCTCACCGGGCGGTGGTGCCGCGGCGAGCCAGGGACTGGAGGATCAGGGTGGACATCTCCTCGACCGACTTGCTGGAGGAGTCGACGAAGTCGATGCCGTGCGTGTCGTACACGCGGCGGGCCCTCGACAGCTCCCAGCGGGTCTGCTCGAGGGAGGCGTAGCGGGAGGAGGCGCGGCGCTCGGAGCGCACGGCGGTGAGCCGCTCCGGCGAGGTCAGCAGGCCGAAGCAGCGGTCCGCGACGGCGGAGATCGAGCCGGGCAGCACCTCGCCGGCGAGGTCCTCGTCCACCAGCGGGTAGTTCGCCACGAAGATCCCGTGCATCAGCGCGAGGTACATCGAGGTGGGGGTCTTCCCGCAGCGGGACGGCGCGATGAGGACGACATCCGCTTTCTCGATGGCGCGCACGGACTGCCCGTCGTCGTGCTCGATCGCGAACTCGACCGCCTGCATGCGGCGGTTGTAGCGGCGGGAGTCGCCGACCCCGTGGAGCCGGGCGGGGGCGTGGTCGCCGGTGACGCCGAGCTGCGCCTCGAGCTGGGCGAGATGGCCGCTGACGAAGTCGATCACGGGTGCGCGGGTGCGCAGCAGCTCCTCGCGCACCGACTCGTCGACGACGGTGAGGAACACCAGCGGCGCGATCGCGCCGTCCATCGCCGCGTCGAGGTCCTCGCGCACCTCCCGCGCCTCCTCGACGGTGCGGAGGAAGGGGATCAGCCGACGTTCGAAGGGGACCGACGGGAACTGCAGCAGCAGCGCGTTGCCCATGGTCTCGGCGCTGATGCCGGTGGAGTCGGAGATGAAGAAGACGGGGACCGCATCGGCCGCGGGACGCTCCGCGGCGGGGCGCGGGCGGGGGCTCGCGGAGGCGGTCCGCGCCGCGGCGGGCAGCGGCGGGGGGATCGGAAGCGATGCGTTCATTCGGCGCCCCTTGCGGTGGGCCCGGCCGGGGCCGGGGACACGTCGGTGTGCTGGCCTCACCGTAGCCGCGAGCGCCGTCGCCGCGTGCTCGCGACCACGAAGGTGGCGCGGCTCACCCGTCGTCTGCGCGAGATCGCCGAGGTGAGCGCGCACTCGAGCGCGATCGTGCACGTCCGGAGGTGGTCAGGCCTCCGCAGCCGGTGACGGGTCCGCGCGCATCGGCCAGCGCCGCACCAGCTCGTCCCGCAGGCGCTGCTCGCGGACGTCCAGCACCGCCGCGAGCAGGATCCCGGCGACGAGCACCGCGAGGGCGCCGACGAGGACGAGCGGCGCCTGCGAGTCGAGGTCGCGCAGCGTCGGACCGACGGAGGAAAAGATCTCCCAGGAGGGGCCGTCCTCCCCGATCGGCACCACCCACAGCCCGAGGCCGATCGCGGCGAGGGCTCCTGCGAGGGAGTGCATCGCGAGCAGCAGGCGGGGCGCACCGGCGGCGAACAGGCTCCGCAGGAGCGCGATGGCGGGCGGGGGCGCCGCAGGGTCGGCGAGGGCGGTGCGCACCGCCCGCATCTCGGCGCGGCGGGCCAGCACCTCGCAGGCCAGGGCGAGGAGCAGGCACAGCAGCACGAGCGCCCCGCACACCCCCACGCCCGCCACGACCAGGTCCACCAGCTGCTCGCCGCGGGGGTCGAGCTCGGCCCGCTCCCCCGCCCGCCCGCCGGACCAGCGCTCGCGGTCGGGATAGGCGAGGGCGAACATCAGCTGGAGGGCGAGAAGGCCGACGGCGGCGCTCGCGCCGAGCACGCCGAGCGCCGCCCCACCCAGACGCCGCGCCCCGGCGCCGGGGAGCACCTCGGGCCCGTCGACGCCGCGCGCCGCGGCCACGTCCTCGGCGGTGAGCGCGCGGCCGGCGGCGATGATGCGGTGCGGTTCGGTCCAGTGGGCGCGCAGCCGCTGCGCCGTGCGCTCCTGGCGGGCGCCCAGCACCTTCTCGAACAGCGGGATGCCGGCGCCGATCAGGCCCAGCACCAGCAGGCCCGCGGCGATGATCGCCAGGCCCACGGCGTCGAGCCCCGTCTCGAGCAGGGCGAAGAGCGCGATGAGGAAGCACAGCCCGAGCACGCACAGCAGCACGATCGCGATGATCCTGTACGCGCGTGCGCTGGGCTCCGTCGCCTCCGCCCACTGGCCGGGGGCCGGCACGTCGGCGGCGGGGACGCCCTCGTCGAGCCGACGGGCGAGGGCCCGGGCCATGAGGGGTCCCTCGAGCGCGCCGATCACGCCGAGCGCGAGGAACGCGAGCACCAGCAGGATCAGCATCCCCGCGAGGGAGGCGCGGCCCGCCAGGTCGATCGTCGACCCCGCCTCCGAGTCGGACAGCAGCTCCTCGGAGACGATCCCGGCGACGACCACGGTCCCGAAGAGCACCCCGAGGCCCACCATCACGTGGACGGAGGCCCGGAGGGCCTGGCGCTGCAGCGCCGGTCCGAGGCCGACGGGCAGCACCCGCCAGCGCGACTCCGCGATCGGTGCGGGCTCACCCATGCTGGAGCACCCCCACCAGGAAGTCGTCCGCGGCGGGGCGGAGGTCCCAGGTGGAGAAGCGCTGGGCGAGCTCGAGCCCGGCCGCGGCGGCGTCGGCCGTGAAGTCCTCGATCGCGTAGCCGCGGTCGAGCCCGAACCCGACCACCAGGCGACCCTCCGGCGCGAGATGCGCGGCCAGCGCCGTGAGCGCCGGCCGGCGCTCCGCCCCCGCGAGGAAGGTCAGCACGTTGCCCGCACACACCGCGAGGTCGAACAGCTCGCGCTCACCGTCGCCATCGACCAGGTCGAGCTCCGCGAGGTTCCCCACCTCCCAGCGCCCGTCCGGCTGCTCGGCGCGCGCCACCTCGATCAGGTGCGGATCGAGGTCGACGCCGACGACCTCATGCCCGGCTCGCGCCAGTCGCCCGCCGACCCGCCCCGTGCCGCACCCGGCATCGAGGATCCGCGAGCCGCGCCGCGCCATGGCGTCGATCAGCCGCGCCTCGCCGTCCAGGTCCTGTCCGGCCGCGGCGAGGCGCTTCCAGCGTGCGGCGTAGCCGGCCGCATGCTCAGGGTTGCGCCGCACCGCGGCCGTCCACAGGTTCTCGTCAGGGCCGATGCCAGAGGTCGTCATGACCCCATTGTCGGGCCCGTCCTCAGGCGTACGCGCGCGAGTCGTCCCGGATCTGGCCCACGAGCTCCTCGAGCATGTCCTCGAGGGTGACCACGCCGATCACCTCGCCGCCGGGACCGGTCGCGGCGCCGAGGTGCGCGCCGGAGCCCTGCATCTCGGCGAGCGCGTCGCGCAGCGGCTGGTCGCCGCCGATCCGGGGCAGCGCCCGGATCCGCTCCGCGGGGATCGGCTCGTCGCGCGTGGCCTGGACGGCGTCGAGCAGGTCCTTGATGTGGACGTAGCCGGTCAGGCGCCCGTCGGCCGCCTTCACGGGGAAGCGGGAGTAGCCCTCGACGGCCGCGGCCTCCGCCTGTGCGGCGGTGGCGCCCTCGGGCAGGGTCGAGACCTTCTCGAGCGGGATGACCAGGTTCGCGACCGAGCGGGCCTCGAAGCGCAGGGCACCCAGCAGCAGCGCCTCGTCGTTGTCCTCGAGCAGCCCGCCCTCGCGGGACTCGCTCACCATCGCCGCGACCTCGTTGCGGGTGAAGGCGCTGGTGACCTCGTCCTTCGGCTCGATGCCCATCATCCGCAGCACGAGGTTGCCGATGGAGTTCAGCAGCCACAGCAGCGGCCGCAGCACGGTGACGATGCCCATCAGCACCGGCGCCAGGATCAGCGCCATCCGCTCGGGGCCGGCGAGCGCGATGTTCTTGGGCACCATCTCGCCGAAGACGACGTGGAGGTAGGTGACCAGGGACAGCGCGATCACGAAGCTGATCGGGTGGGTGAGCGCACCCGGCACGCCGATCGCCTCGAAGGGACCCTCGAGCAGGTGCGCGATCGCGGGCTCGCTGATCGCGCCGAGCGCGAGGGAGCAGACGGTGATGCCCATCTGGGCGCCCGCCATCATGAGGGAGACCTGCTCCATCGCGGAGATCGTGACCTTCGCGGCCCAGTTCCCCTCGAGCGCCTTCGGCTCGATGACGGAGCGCCTCGCGGAGATCAGCGCGAACTCCGCGCCGACGAAGAAGGCGTTCAGGAGCAGGAGGACCAGGGTGGCCAGCAGGCCGACGTAGTCGCTCATCGGGCCACCTCCTCGTCCTCGGCCCGCACATCCGTCTCGTCGGGCGCCGCCTCGACGATCACGTGCACGGTCTCGATCCGCATCCCGTCGATCTCGACGACGACGATCCGCAGGCGCGCCGGCTCCTCGCCGGGCGCCGGGTCGGTGTCCACGACGATCTCGTCGCCGACCTCGGCCAGACGGCCGAGCTCCATCGTGACCAGGCCGCCGAGGGTGTCGTAGTCCTCGTGCTCGGGCACGGTGACGCCGAGCCGCTCGGTCGCCTCGTCGGGGCGCATGCGCGCATCGAGATCCCAGGAGCCGTCGGGCTCGGGGGTGTCGTCCGTCTCCTCGTCGTGCTCGTCGCGGACCTCGCCGACGATCTCCTCGACGAGATCCTCGAGGGTGATGAGGCCGGCGTGGTCGCCGAACTCGTCGACGACGACGGCCATCTGCAGGCCACCGGCGCGGAGGGTGTCCATCAGGTCGTCCAGCGGCACCGTGTCGGGCACGAACGTCGCCGGCCCCATCACGGCGTCGACCCTCGTGGTGGGCCGCTCGTCGAAGGGGACGGCGAGGCCGTGGCGGATGTGCGCGACGCCCGCGATCTCGTTCTCGTCGTCCTGCACGGGGAAGCGGGAGTGCCCGGTCTCGCGGGCGAGCTCCAGCAGGTCGGCGACGGTCTGGTCGACCTCCAGGGAGTCGACCCGGCCGCGGGGCACCATCGCGTCGTGCGCGCGCCGGTCGCCGAAGGCGAGGGTGCGCTGCACCAGCGAGGCGGTCTCCTCGGCGAGGGCGCCCTCGTCGGCCGAGCGCTTGACCAGGACGGACAGCTCGTCGGCGCTGCGGGCGGAGCTCAGCTCCTCCTGCGGCTCGACGCCGAGCGCACGCACGACCGCGTTCGCGTTGCCGTTGAACAGGCGGATCGGGAGGCCGAAGATCGTGCTGAACAGGCGCTGGAAGCCGACGACCAGCTTCGCGGTGCGCAGGGGCTGCGCGATCGCCATGTTCTTGGGGACCAGCTCGCCGAAGATCATGGTCATGCCGGTGGCGAGGACCAGAGCGAGCGCGACGGACGCGGAGCGGGCCGCGACCTCGCTGAGCCCGGCGTCCACGAGCGGGGGGCCGACGAGGGCCGCGATCGCGGGCTCGGCGAGGAAGCCGATGCCGAGGTTGGTGACCGTGATCCCCAGCTGCGCTCCGGAGAGCTGCGTGGAGAGGGTCTTCATGCCCCGCAGGACACCGCCGGCGCGCTTGTCGCCGCTCTCGGCGGCGGCCTCCACGTCATTGCGGTTGACCGTGATCAGGGAGAACTCCGCGGCGACGAAGGCGCCGCAGGCCAGCACGAGCAGGAGCCCGATCGCCAGCGAGACGAGGGGGCCGATCAGATCCATGGACGGATCCCCCCGTGGGAAGTGAATGAGTGCAGGCCCGAAGGCCTGGGACTGTCACTGGGGGCGTCGCTGGCGGCGCTCATGATCTCCTGGTGCTCCTGGGGAACCCCGCCGTCTCTCGGCGGGGAATGCAGGAATGCTACAGCCCGCCCCCTGGACGGCGGGAGGGAATGCGGGGGAGCGCTCAGCGCCCGTCCGCGTCGGCGGCCCGACGCTGCAGGAAGGCGGCGACGGCCCTCAGCTCGATCTCGTCGACCGCGTGCCCGAGCTGCGGGCGGCGCTCCTCCTCGAGCGCAGTGTGCGCGCTCATGAACTCGCGGACCGCCTGCTCCCGCTCGGGGTCGTAGAGGGGGTCCATCCCACCGTGGCCCCACAGCGCGGGCGGACGCACCTCGGCGAGCGCGGCATCGCCCTGCATCGCGGCGGGGAACGGGAAGCCGGAGAGGTTCACGACGAACCGGAGCGCATGCGGATCGCGGCGCAGCAGCTGCAGGGCGACGGCGCCGCCCTGGGAGAACCCGATCGCGCCGACGACGGGGCGGTCCTGCGCGGCGATCCACTCCTCGACGGCCGCGGCGGAGGTCTCGATCGCCTCGGGCCGATCCGGGGCCACGGGCATGTCGAACCAGGCATAGCCCTGCACGTACCGGAAGATCCCGCGCACGGAGACGTACTCGAAGGCGGGCGGGAGGAAGGGTACGAGGCCCGCGAGGTCGCGCTCGTCGCTGCCGAGCCCGTGCATCAGCAGCACGATCGGGGCGTCCTGCGCGCCGCCGCGCACCACGGCGCTGGGGTCGAGGTGCGGGGAGATCAGCTCCACGGGGCCGTACTGGGGCGAGGTCGTCATGGCACGAGGCTATCGACCCGCAGGCGTCGGGGCAGGGAAGAACCCCCAGGTCGCGCGGTGCGCTGGTCGGAAGGACGAGGTCCGACCCCTGGGGGTCCCGGCAGCTCGGTGGTATTCGCTGCGCGTCCGGATGAACGGTCGCCTCAGCGGCGAGCCACCTCACATGTCCGATAAGAAATCACTTCTCGGATCACCTCCTTCCCTGTGTGCTCACACCGTAGGCCCGTCGTCACCCGAGAGCAACGGATTAAACGGGGACGGCGTCGCCGCAGGTCAGGGCAGGGGCGGTTCCTGCTCGGGGAGGATCTCATCCAGTCCCCCGTCCTCGCGGGCGAGCTGGTCGAGCTGCTCGTCGTCGACGTCGGCCTCCATGCGGTCCTCGTCGCGGTTGCCCTGCTCGGCGGCGGCGGACTCGTCGGCTCCGCGCGCGACGTCCTCGTCGAAGCCGTACCCATCAGCGTTGCGGGAGTCGCGCCCCTCGGCGACGACCCGGTCCGTCTCCAGGGCGTCGTCGATGCTCGTCTCGTCGGGCTCGGCGGCGATCGGATCGAAGCTCTCGGTCATGGACTTCCTCCTAGGCGGTGAGCGCGTCGATGATCGCGGCGTTGAAGGCGTCGAGATCATCAGGGGTGCGCGAGGTGATCAGGCGGTAGCCGCCGGCGTCGTCGACCACGACCTCCTGGTCGCTCCAGTGGGCGCCGGCGTTGACGAGGTCGGTGCGGATCGTCGGCACCGAGGTGAGGTCCCGGCCGTCGGCGAGGCCGGCGTCCACGAGCAGCCAGGGCGCGTGGCAGATCGCGGCGACGGGCTTGGCGTCCGCGGCGAAGGCACGCGTGACCTGCTGGACGGTCTCGTCGGCGCGCAGCTGGTCGCCGTTGAGGGTGCCGCCGGGGAGCACGAGGGCGTCGAAGTCGGAGGCCTTCACCTGGTCGTAGGTGGTATCCACCGGGACCTCGGGGCCGGGGTCCCGATCACCGGCGAGCGTCTTCACGACGCCGGGCTCCGTCGCCGCGACCGTCACGGTCGCTCCCGCCTCCCGCAGCGCGGCGATCGGCTTCGTCAGCTCGTCGGATTCGGTGCCGAAGTTGGTGGTCATCACGAGGATGCGTCGATCGTCCAGGGCAGCCATGGGGCTCTCCTTCCATCGGGAACACCGTCGACGCTAGCACCGCCGGACAGTCGGAGCCCCGCGCTCGACCGACCGTTCGGGGGTGCCCCTCAGGTGCCGCAGAGGGTCATGAAGGCATCGCCCCCGTCGCCCGGCCCCTCGAGATCCTCGAGCCCCTCTCGCCGCTCGAAGGGCGAGCCCACGGCGTCGAGCATCCTCAGCACCGGTGCCGTGTCCCCCAGGTGCGCGGCTCGCAGCGCCGCCTCGAGGTGGACGTTGCGGGGGACGTACAGGGGGTTCGCGCGGCACACCGCCGCACGGGCCTCGTCGGCCGATTCCCCGTCGCCCCGCAGCGCTTCCCAGCGCCGCGACCACTCCTCGAACGGTGCTGGCTCCGCGAACAGCCCCGCCGCCGTGCCCCCGCCGAGCTCCTGGAAGAACCCCGTGTGGTCCACCCGCTGCTCCTCGAGCAGGGTGAACAGCGCCTCCCCGAGCTCCCGCACCTCGCCCCGCTCCCCGCGGACGCCGAGCTTCGCCGCGAGCCCGTCGGCGTACGCGTCGAGATACCTGCTCTCGAACCTCTCGAGCACCGCCGCCGCCCTGGCCACCGCAGCATTCGGCTCCTCATCGATCACCGGCAGCAGCGCCTCGGCGAAGCGGGAGAGGTTCCACAGCGCGATGCCGGGCTGGTTGCCGTAGGCGTAGCGGCCGCCGCGGTCGATCGAGCTGAACACGGCGGCGCGGCGGTGCACGTCCAGCACGGCGCAGGGCCCGTAGTCGATGCCCTCGCCGGACAGCGCCATGTTGTCGGTGTTCATCACCCCGTGCACGAAGCCGAGCAGCATCCACTGCGCCACCAGCTCCGCCTGCGCCTCGGATACGGCCTGCAGCAGCCCCAGCGGCCCGTCGGCCGACGGGTGGTGCCGGGCGATCGCGTGGTCGACGAGCCGCCCCGTCACCTCGGGCCCCAGGTGCCAGGAGGCGTACTCGACGGTCCCCACCCGCAGGTGGCTCGCGGCGACCCGCACCAGCAGCGCCCCGGGCTCGTCCGTGACGCCCTGGCGCGGCGCGATCCTCTCCCCGGTGGTGAGCACGGCGAGGGCGCGCGTGGTGGGGACGCCGCAGGCGTGCAGCCAGCGGCCGATCACGGCCTCGCGCAGCATCGGGCCGAGCGGCGCCTTCCCGTCCCCGCCCCGCGCGAAGGGCGTCCTGCCCGCCCCCTTCAGATGCAGGTCCCGGATCCTGCCCCGGGCGTCGACGATCTCCCCCAGCAGCACCGCCCGCCCGTCGCCGAGCTGCGGGTTCGCGGTGCCGAACTGGTGACCGGCGTAGGCCTGCGCGACGGTGCCCTCGATCTGCCCGGTCAGCAGCGCCATCCCGTCCTCGCCCCGCAGCCACTCGGGATCCAGCCCCAACTCGCGGGCGAGCTCCTCGTCGAGCCAGACGAGCTCCGGACGCGGCGGGACGTCGGCCCGCCACGGCGTCGAGAGCTCGGGCAGCTCGGCGGCATAGGTCTGATGGATCTCGGGCACGGCTCACCTCTTCCCCACCAGGCTACGCCGCGACCATTGACACTCCTCCGAGTCGTCCCGGAGGCTTCGAGGACTCGGCCCGCGAGGGCGGGCCGCGTGAAGGCAAGGAGGCCTCCATGTCCAGCAACCGCGCGATCGCCTACCAGGGCCCGGGGAAGGTCGACGTCGTCGACATCGACTACCCGACCTTCGAGCTGAAGGACGGTCCCGGGGTGAACCCCGCGAACGTCGGCCGCAAGCTCCCCCATGCGGCGATCCTGAAGGTCGTCACCACCAACATCTGCGGCTCGGACCAGCACATGGTCCGCGGCCGCACCACCGCCCCCGAGGGCCTCGTGCTCGGCCACGAGATCACCGGCGAGGTCGTCGAGACCGGGCCGGGCGTGGAGTTCATCAAGGAGGGGGACCTCGTCTCGGTCCCCTTCAACATCTCCTGCGGCCGCTGCGAGATGTGCAAGACGGGCCGCACCGAGATCTGTCTGAACGTGAACCCGGACCGTCCCGGCAGCGCCTACGGCTATGTCGACATGGGCGGCTGGGTGGGCGGACAGGCCGAGTACGTCGTGGTCCCCTATGCCGACTGGAACCTGCTGAAGTTCCCGGACAAGGACCAGGCCATGGAGAAGATCCTGGATCTGACCATGCTCTCGGACATCTTCCCCACCGGCTTCCACGGCGCGGTCTCCGCGGGCGTCGGCCCGGGCAAGTCGGTGTACATCGCGGGCGCAGGCCCCGTCGGCACCGCCGCCGCCGTGGGCGCGCAGCTGCTCGGCGCGTCGGTCGTGATCATGGCCGACATGAACGCGGACCGCCTCGCGAACGCCGCGACGTTCGGCTGCGAGACGATCGACGTCTCGAAGGAGGACCCGCGCGAGGGCATCGCCCGGATCCTCGGCCGCGAGGAGGTCGACGCGGGCGTGGACGCCGTGGGCTTCGAGGCCCGCGGGCACGGCAAGGACGCGGCCGAGGCTCCGGCGACGGTGCTGAACACCCTCATGGACATCACCCGTGCCGGCGGCGCGCTCGGCATCCCGGGCCTGTACGTCACGGGTGATCCGGGCGGCGTCGACGAGAACGCGAAGGTCGGCTCGCTCTCGATGCGACTCGGGCTCGGCTGGGCGAAGGCGCTGAGCTTCACCACCGGCCAGTGCCCGGTGATGCGCTACCACCGCCAGCTCATGGAGGCGATCCTCCACGACCGTGTCCAGATCGCCGACGCCGTCAACGCCACCGCGATCTCGCTGGACGACGCCCCGAAGGGCTACGCCGAGTTCGACTCCGGCGTCGCCAAGAAGTACGTCATCGACCCGCACGGCGTGACCGGCAAGGTCCAGGCCGTCTGACCTGGCACGACGCCTGACATCGGTGTGAGGGCGACCAGCCCTCACACCCATGTCAGGTCACCCGACGTTCACCCCGACACCACCCAGGTGTCTCCCAGGTCACATACGGTGCTCGAGGCCCTCCCCTCCAGCGAGCAGGATCCTCGATGCCCTCCGCGCCCCGCACCCCCGTCCTCGCACAGACCCGCTGGCTCGCGCTCCTCGCGGCCTTCGCCGTCCTCCTCCCCGCCTCGGGCGTGGTCGGCCGGAATTCCACCACGCAGGATCGGGTCGCCCGGCTCGCGGCGGAGACCCGCCCGCGGGTCGACTCCCTCGCGGTCGAGGGCCGGGAGGTGCCGGTCGCCTGGCCGGTCACCGCCCAGTGGGGCGGCACCGGGGTGCAGGTCGCGACCGGCGCCGCGGGCGACGAGCAGGTGGACCGCCGTGCTGTCGTCCGGGTGGACCCGCGCACCGGGGAGATGACGGGACTGCGCCGCGGCGCCGCGACGGTGACGGTCACGGTGAACGGCGAGATGGCGCGGATGACGGTGCAGGTCGCCGGCGAGGGCCGGTGAGCTAGAACGGCGGGTCGCCGATCGCGGCGATCGCGTCGGGGTCCGGCGGCCGGAGCCGGCTGCGCAGGTGGGGGTGGGCGATGGCCATCGCCTCGCGACGCTGCTCGTCGACCCTTTCTCGTCGTGGCCTGGCCCGCTCGGCGGCGGCGAGCCGCTCTGCGTCGGCGTGGAGTCGCTGGTGGATCCGCCAGGCGGCTTCGAGTGCCTCGGCGGTGACCGGGGTGACGAGGTCGGTGTGTTCGACGGTGCGGGCACGGATCCCGCCGTCGATCTCCCAGTCGGTGGCGACCGGTCCGGGTGAGCCGCCGAGCTCGCGGCTGGAGTCGGGAATGCGGGTGGGGTCGAGGAGCCCGGCGGTCTTGAGCTGGTGGTGGCGCCAGCAGAGCCGGTGCAGGTTCGCGAGCGAGGTCTGCCCGCCCTCGTCGGGATGGTCGTGGTCGTACTCGAGGATGTGGTCGTCCTCTGCGGCGAGCCGGGTGGGCCTCCCGCATCCGGGCACGGCGCAGACGGGGTGGCGCATCCGCAGCTGGAGCCTCATCTGTGCGGTCGGCGCATAGGACTCGGCGACCGCGTCACAGGGGGCGCCGGTGATCGGGTCGGTGAGGATCCTCAGCCAGGTCGGCGCACCGGCTGCGAGGTCCCGGGCGAGCTCGACCGGGATCGGCGTGAGCCCGTCGAGCATCGCGGGGGTGTTCTCCAGTCCCATGAGCGTCGTGACCGGCACGGTGACGAGGATCTTGTAGGGGCTGCGGGTCTCCTGGACCGGGTCGATGTCCAGCACTGAGTGGGTGAGGATCGCGTAACGAAGGGTCGCGAGGGAGAGGGCGCGGCCCCGCTCGGCGAGGTCGCCGTCGATGTCGAAGGGCAGCGGCCCCTCCTCGCCGTCGCGCAGGGCGGCGCGCTGCGCCTTCTGGACGGTGCGCGCGGCGACGTCGAGCCGATGCGCGAGGCCCTGGATCTCGGGGATCGGTCCGGTGACGTAGAGCGAGGCGGTGCCGGCCTTTGTGTCGACGTCGAGCAGCTCGACGGAGCGGGATGCCCGCGGCGGCTCGGGCACGGTGCCCGCGGTCGCTAGGCGCACGGCGAGGCGGACCTGTGTCTCGAAGGTGGCCTTCGAGACCGCGGGGATCTCCACCCCGGCGAGGTGACGGTCCACCGACTCCTTCTGCGCATCGTCAAGGCGGCGCACCTGGCGCAGCAGGTAGCGGTGGAAGTCCTCGGGCATGTCGCCGCGCGCGAGGTGCGCGAAGGTCGCCGGCATGAGGTCCACGGAGGTGCGTGCGTCGAGCACCATCGACCAGGCGCGGGCGGCGGAGGTGCGCAGGCCCACGGCGACCTTCACGCCGGTCATGTCCGCGTTCTCGGGGATGGCGCCGGTCTCGGGATCCTCGCGGAAGAACACCGCCAGCTGTCGCAGCTGGTGGGCGTAGAGGCGGGCCCTGGTCTGCATCGTGCGGTGCAGGACGAGCACCCGCGACGCCTCGATCGTGCCGGGCTCCACCTCGGCGAGCAACTGCTCCTGATCCAACGGCCGACGGGCTCGCACTCTCCAGCGCGGGGCGGTGGGCTCCGTCGCGTCGTCGGTCACGGCGGGTGTCTCGGCTGTGGCGATACTGCCCTGGGAGGCTTCGTCGGCGGTCGCCGCATCTGCAGCGCTGCCGGCGCCGGTTCCCGTGCCGGCGTCGGACTCGGACTCGAACGGGGCCTCCGGACCCTCGTCGAACTCACCCATCACGCCCTCCTTCCCCGCTCCGTGGACGGGACGGCCTCGGTGCCGTCCGCTGCCGAGACAGAGAATCTCGTTCAAGACTCCCAACGCCTCATACAATACCGTCGAAACGGACATTTCAGAAGGACTCAGGCGCAATGGGGATGAATTTGTGGATAACTCACGTGCGGGGAGGAGAGGTCGCGGCCGGCGCGTCATGCGACGGTCACTCGACGGCGGGAGCAGGGCGCCGCGGAAGTGGGAGCGGAGGCAGGGACAGGGATGGGAGCAGGGTGCTCCGAGGCTGGAGCGTGGGCGCGAGCAGGGGTGCTGCGGGGACGGGAACACGTGCCCGACGTGAACGGGTCCCGAACGGTGACGGCACCGGAGAGGACGTGCGCGGGACAGGGCCATCCTCGAGAACACCGAAATCGTCGCCATCCCCGCTCGTCGTGAATTGTCAAGAGCACCCTCAAGAATGTGGAAAAGCGCGACTGGGGAGGAGCCCTCGGAATTGATTCTCGCGGCGACGGCGACGTCGTGCGGAGCTCATCGGCGCGCGCGGCGGGCGCCCGCACGCACCACCCGCGCCGGCGACCGCGCGCCCGGCACCGAGTAGGGTCATCCCCATGACCGCACGCACCACGTATCTCCTGGTGGACGGTGAGAACATCGACGCCACCCTCGGCGTCTCGGTGCTCGGCCGACGACCCCAGTCCGACGAGCGCCCCCGCTGGAACAAGCTGCTCCAGCACGCCGAGCACGCCTGGCACCAGCCGGTGCGGGGCCTGTTCTTCCTCGCCGTCGGCGACAGCCTCCCCTCCGGGTTCGTGCAGGCCCTGATCGCACTGGGGTACAAGGCGATCCCGCTGCGCGGCGAGGGCAAGGTCGTGGACATCGCGATCCAGCGCACCGCCGAGGCGCTGCAGGACCGCCCGGCGGACGTCATGCTGGTCAGCCACGACAAGGACTTCGTCCCGCAGATGACGGACCTCGCGGCGACCCCGGACCGGCGCACGGCGCTGGTCGGCTTCCGCGAGTTCATGGCCACCGACCTGCAGGACATCCCCGGGATCGAGTTCCACGACCTCGAGTACGACGTGCACGCCTTCACCAGCCGTCTGCCGCGCGTGCGGATCATCGACATCGACGAGTTCGACCCGCTGGAGTTCATCCTCTGACAGATCGACGACCGATCGGTCCTCGGACTGTACACACCACGGGGTGGGGCCTGAGGGTGGGGGCATGGCTGGATACACCACGACCAACCCGACCACGGGACGCACCGACAAGCAGTTCCCTGCTCTGGAATCCGCGGGCGTGGAGGACGTGCTCCGACGGACGCACGCCGCCTTCCCGGACTGGCGGGGGACGCCCCCGGAGCGACGTGCCGAGATCCTCGAGCGCGTCGCTGACGCCTACGACTCCCGCTCGGAGGAGCTGGGACGACTGATCGCCACCGAGATGGGCAAGCCCCTGGCGCAGGGGATCGGCGAGGCCGAGCTGGCCGGATCGATCTACCGGTGGTACGCGACGCACGGCCCCGAGCTGCTCCAGGACGAGCTGCTGGACCCGCAGGGAGCGCAGGAGTCGCTCGTGCAGACCGAGCCGATCGGCCCGCTGGTCGGCGTAATGCCCTGGAACTTCCCGTACTACCAGGTGGCCCGCTTCGTCGCCCCCAACCTGATGACAGGCAACACGATCATCCTCAAGCACGCGGAGATCTGCGCCGGCTCCGCCGAGGTGATGGCCGGGATCCTGCACGACGCCGGGGTCCCCGACGACGCCTACGTCAATGTCTTCGCCGATCACGACCAGATCGCCGAGATGATCGCCGATCCGCGCGTGCGCGGCGTGTCCCTCACCGGCAGCGAGCGAGCAGGAGCCGCCGTCGCCCGGACCGCGGCTGAGCACCTCAAGAAGTCCGTGCTGGAGCTGGGCGGCTCGGACCCGCTGATCGTGCTCGAGGACGCCGATATCGCACGGGTCGCCCGCGCGGCGGCCACCGCGCGGCTGTCGAACGCGGGCCAGGCCTGCAACTCCCCCAAGCGCATGATCGTCCCGAGCGCACGGCTCGACGAGTTCGTCGCGGCGATCGTCGAGGAGTTCGAGGGCGCGACGCTCGGGGACCCGCTGGACGAGGGCGTCGACGTCGGTCCGCTCTCCTCGCTCGGCGCGCGCGACGGCGTCGTCGAGCAGGTCGCCCGCGCCGTCGAGCAGGGAGCGACTCTGCACACGGGAGGCGACGCGCTGGACCGGGAGGGCGCGTTCATGCGACCCGCCGTGCTGACCGGCGTCACCCCCGACATGGACGCCTACTCCGAGGAGATCTTCGGCCCGGTGGCGGTCATCTACGGTGCGGAGTCCGTCGATCACGCCGTGGAGCTGGCGAACGACGTGTCGTTCGGGCTGAGCGGCTCCGTCTGGAGCGAGGACCTGGCCCGGGCGCAGGAGGTCGCCGACCGCCTGGACGTGGGGATGGCGTACGTCAACGAGCACGGGACGACGCTGCCCGGGCTGCCCTTCGGCGGGGTGAAGCGCTCCGGCTACGGCCGCGAGCTCGGCCGCTGGGGCATGGGCGAGTTCGTCAACGTCCGCCTGCGCCGCACCGCCGTGCGCTGAGCGGGGCCGGGGACGCACTCCGCTGCGGCGATCGACGGCAAGTGCTCAGCCTGTCGTCACCCGCTGGCCACTTCCCGGTGCTGGGGTGGAGCGCATGCTCCACGCACCCCGGACCCCCGCCCGCCGACACGACTCCTCGCTCGCCCTCCCTCCCCTCGGCCGACGCACCCTCCTGGTCGGGGCGGGCCTCGCTCTCGGCGGCACCGCCGCCTCGGCCCTCCCCGCCCAGCGCGCCTTCGCAGAGGACGCGGGGCTGGACCCCACCGGCACCACCCTCGAGGCCGTCGCGGTGCCCGAGGCCGGGGAGAACGACTCCTACCGTCGTCTCACCGCCGGCCCCGGCTACGCCTTCGAGGTGCGCGAGGACGCGCTGGACCGCGCCCCGCAGGCCTCCCGCGCCGACACCCGCGTGCCGCTGGCGGCCTTCGTCCAGTTCACCGACCTGCACGTGCTCGACGCCCAGTCCCCGATGCGCTTCGAGTTCCTCCACGACATCACCGGCTCGGCGTTCCGCCCGCAGGAGTCGCTGACCACCCAGGGCGCCGTCTCCCTCATCGAGCGGGTCAACGAGCTGCGCCGCGGCCCCCACACCGGGCGCGACCTCGACTGCGTGGTCACCACCGGCGACAACACCGACAACCACGAGCACGTGGAGCTCAACTGGTTCCTCGCCCTCATGAACGGCGGGGAGATCACCGCGAACACCGGGGACGACGGGACCTGGGAGGGCGTGCAGACGGGCGGCTCGACCCACTACTGGCATCCAGGCGGCGAGGTCGAGGACCGCTACGCCGAGGCCGGTTTCCCGCAGCTGCCCGACCTGCTCGCGGGCGCCATGACCACCCACACGAGCCCCGGCCTGGACATCCCCTGGTTCAGCGTCTTCGGCAACCACGACGACTCGATCAGCGGAACCCTCCCCACGGACTGGGACGTCCTGCGGGAGATGTACACCGGCTCGTGGAAGTTCACCGGCTTCGCCTCGGAGACCGCGAACCGGCGGCTCGAGGCGCAGGTGCGCACCGCGGAGGCCGGCGGCACCGGCGAGGCGCAGCGTCAGGCGCTCTCCAGCTCCCTCGACCCCGAGCGCCGGTACGAGGTCACGCCCGACGAGCGCCGCGAGCCCTTCACCCCCGAGGAGTACATCCGCGCCCATCTGGGCCAGACCCCGCGCGTCGGCACCCCCGGGCACGGCTTCACCGAGGAGAACGCGGTGGAGTCGACCGGCTACTACACCTTCGAGATCGCGCCGGGCGTGGTCGGCATCGCGCTGGACTCCACCAACCGCGCCGGCTTCACGCAGGGCTCCCTGGGCCACGCCCAGTACCGCTGGCTCGAGGAGACCCTCGAGGAGGGCTCCAGCCGCTACTACGACGGGATCGGGCGCCTCCAGCGCACGCAGTCCGAGGACACGTACTTCGTGGTCTTCAGCCACCACACCCCGGACACGATGAACAACCTGCTGCTCGAGCCGGGCAACGGGGAACTGCGCCATGCCGGCTGGGACGTGGAGAACCTGCTGGGACGCTTCCCGAACGTGCTCGCCTGGGTCAACGGCCACACGCACACCAACACGATCGCGCTGCACGGCGACGACGTCGCCGAGCGCCGCTACTGGAAGATCACCACCGCCTCGCACGTCGACTTCCCGCAGCAGGCGCGGGTGCTCGAGGTGGTCGACAACCGCGACGGGACGCTCTCGCTGCTCAGCACCCTGATCGAGGCGAAGGCCCCGTACCAGGGCGAGGGCCTGGCGAGCCTGTACCGGGAGCTGTCCTTCAACGACCTCCACGCCGAGCGGGCCCAGGAGGGCGAGGGGAAGGACCGCAACGTCGAGCTGCTGCTGGCGACGCCGGGGCACTGAGAGCGGGCCGGCCCGGTCCTGCGGGACCGGGCGCTCCGCCCGTCGCCCTGAGACGAAGAATCCCCTCTGACCTGCTGGTCAGAGGGGATCTCTCGCGGTGCGCAAGGGGGGACTTGAACCCCCACGCTGTTGCCAGCACACGGACCTGAACCGTGCGCGTCTACCAATTCCGCCACTTGCGCGTATCTCCGGCACCGGGTCTCGTGGCGCCGAGGCCGAAGGTTCCCTCAGGTTACCCCCGCCGAACCCTGAGCCCAAGCCGTCACCCAGCACAGTAACGAACGCCACTCCGGGCCGGTTCGGCGCTCGAGGCTCAGCGCATCGACTCGGCCTCCTCGAAGGCGGCGTCGATGTCGGCCGGATCGATGCGGCGACGGCCCACCACCGCGTAGAGGACGGTCGCGACGACCACCGCGGGGATGCCGACCATCGCGGCGACCTGCATGCTGGGCCGCACGAACACGGTCGCGAAGACGGCGGCGAGGCCCACCAGGCCGACGCCCGCGGTGACCACGCCGCCCGGCATGCGGAAGGTGCCGCCCCGCTCGCCGCGTCGGCGGAAGGCGATGTAGGTCGCGAGGATCAGCGCCCACACCATGATCACCGAGAACACCACGAGGCTCATCATGTAGCCGAACACCCCGCCCACGCCGCTGAAGGCCAGCAGCGCGGCACCGATCAGGCCGATCGAGCTCAGGGCGATGCCGACGGCGGGGACGCGCCGGGCCGTGACGTGCGCGGCGAAGCGCGGCGCGAGCCGGTCGGAGGCGAGGGAGTGCAGGATCCGGCTGCCGGCGTAGAGGTTCGCGTTCGCGGCCGACAGCGCCGCGATCAGCACGAGCAGGTTCGTGATGTGGGCGGCGCCGGGGATGCCGATCCGGTCGAAGACCATCACGAAGGGCGAGGTGGCGACGTCCTCGCCGGTCCCGGCGGCCTGCTGCCAGGGGACCAGGCACACGACGATCCCGATGCACAGCACGTAGAAGAAGGCCAGGCGCACGATCGTGGTGCGGGCGGCGGTGCGGATCGAACGAGCGGGATCCTTGGCCTCCGCGGCGGTGATGGAGAGCAGCTCGATGCCCCCGAAGGAGAACATCACCACCGACAGCGCGACCCATACCGCGGTCCAGCCCATCGGGGCGAAGCCCCCGTCGGCCGTGAGCTCGACGAAGCCGGGCGCCTCCTGGCCGGGCATCCCGAAGAGCACCAGGACGGCGCCGATCAGGATGAACACGAACACCGCGATCACCTTGATCGAGGACAGGAAGAACTCGATCACGCCGAAGGAGCCGACGCTGGAGAGGTTGATCGCGATGATCAGCGCCGCGAACAGCAGGATCCCGGCCCAGATCGGCACCGCGGGCACCCAGTAGGCGAGATAGGCTGCACAGGCCACCAGCTCCGCGCCGGTCACGCAGACGGTGACGATCCAGTACAGCCAGCGGCTGAGATAACCCCAGAACGGGGAGAGATAGCGGGCGGCGAGGGTGCCGAAGCCGCCGCGCACAGGGTGGCGCGAGGCCATCTCGCCCATCGCCAGCGCGATCGTCGCGGCGATCATGGCGCCGAGCGCGAAGGAGATGATCACGGCGGGGCCGGCGATGCCGATCGCCTCGCCGGAGCCGAGGAACAGGCCGGTGCCGAGCGCGGAGCCCATGGCGATCATCGCCATCTGGCCGTGGCCGAGCGAGCGGGCGAGCTGCCCGTCGGCGCGCTCGTCGGAGGAGGAGGTCTGGGTGGTCACCCGTCGAGGGTAGCCCCGGCATGCAGCCGGGTCCGGGACCTGTCAGCGCTCGGTGTCGAGGTCGTCGCGCACGGTGGCGTTCGACCCGACGCGCAGCAGCGCGCCGGCCGGGACGAGGACGAGCAGGCCGAGGTCCCCGATCTCGGGGACGAGGGTGAGGCCGTAGCCAGCCGAGAGCAGGAGCACGGCGAGGTCGACGAGCCACATCGCGGAGGGTCCGCGGGGGCGGGGATGGTCGGCCCCGGGGCCGACTGTGGTCGCAGTCCGCTCAGGCGACGCCGCGGCTGCGGTCGATCGCGTCCTTGGCGTCCTTGAGGCCCGCGCCGGTGCGCTCGCGGTACACCTTGATCGCCTCGATGACCTTGCCCTCCGCGATGAGCCGGCGGCATTCCTCCGGCACCCGCGGAGCGCCCGACTCCTCGCGGAGCCGGTCGAGCTCCGCCTCGCCGACGCCGGCCCGCTCGGCGAGGACGCCGACGAGGACCTCGAGCCGTGCATTCTGCTCCTGAAGGTTCTCGATCGTGGTCTGCTGCTGCCTCGTGCGTCCGAACATGGCGACAACCTATCCGGCAGGCGGCCCGAGGACCCTTCGACGAAGGTCTCGGGAACGCAGCAGCGCCCCGCACCGTGAGGGTGCGGGGCGCTGCGGGGTCGATCAGGCCGGATCAGGCCTTGGCGGCACCCTTGGCGGCGACGACCTGGATGACGAGGTTCGCGAAGATCTCGTCGTGCAGGCGCACGGTCGCCTTGTGCTCGCCGAGCGAGCGGATCGGGGTGGCGAACTCGACGGTGCGACGGTCGATGTCCTTGTCGAACATCGCCTTGACGCCCTCGGCGACCTCCTTGGAGGAGACCGCACCGAACAGACGACCGTTCTGGCCGGCGCGCTCGGCGATGACGACGGGCTTCGACTCGAGCGTCGCCTTCAGGGCCTGCGCCTCCTCGATGTTCGCGATGGCGCGCTTGCCGCGGGCCGCACGGATCTGGTCGAGCTGACGCTGACCGCCCTTGGTCCACGGGGTCGCGAGACCGCGGGGCAGGAGGAAGTTGCGGGCGTAGCCGTCCTTGACCTCGACGACATCGCCGGCGGCGCCGAGGCCGGTGACCTCGTTGGTGAGGATGAGCTTGCTGGTCATGTGCTTCCCTTCCTCGCTCAGCGACCGGAGGTCGAGTACGGCAGCAGGGCGATCTCGCGGGCGTTCTTCACGGCCTTCGCGATCTTGCGCTGCTCCTGGACGGAGACGCCGGTGACCCGACGGGCGCGGATCTTTCCACGGTCGGAGATGAACTTGCGCAGCAGCGCGGCGTCCTTGTAGTCGACGGTCTCGAGACCGGCGGCCTTCAGCGGGTTCTGCTTCTTCTTCGGCTTGCGAAGAACAGGCTTGGCCATCGTGGTGCTCCTTCTTTCTGAGGGGAGCCCGGGCATGCACCCGGGATGGGGTTGTTCTTAGGGGTTCTCTGCGCGGGGTGCCGGGATCCGGCGCGCCGATCAGAAGGGCGGGTCGTCGTACCCGCCCTGGTTGCCTCCGCCGGCCCACGGGTCGGCGTTGGGAGCGCTCTGCGGCGCGTTGTAGCCGCCCTGACCGCCCTGGTTGCCGTATCCGCCCTGGCCGCCGAAGCCGCCCTGGCCGCCGCCCTGCGGGGCTCCGCCGCCGAAACCGCCTCGTCCGCCGCCACCGCCGCCGCCGCGCTGGACCTTGGTGGCCTTCGCGGTCGCGTAGCGGAGGGAGGGGCCGATCTCGTCGACGTCCAGCTCGATGCTGGTGCGGTTGTTACCCTCGCGGTCGGTGAAGGAGCGCTGCTTGAGGCGGCCCTGTGCGACCACGCGGGAGCCCTTCTCGAGCGACTCGGCCACGTTCTCCGCGGCGTCGCGCCAGATGGAGCAACGGAGGAACAGCGCCTCGCCGTCCTTCCACTCGTTCGACTGGCGGTCGAAGGTGCGGGGGGTGGACGCGATGGTGAACGACGCGACCGCGACGCCGGACTGCGTGAAGCGCAGCTCGGGGTCCGCGGTGAGGTTGCCGATCACCGTGATGACGGTGTCATTCGCCATGGGTGCTCCTCTGCTCCGGGGGTGTGGTGGATCGTGCGGGGGTCAGAGACGGCAGATCACTCGGCGTCGAGACGCATGAGCTTGGTGCGCATGACGGACTCGTTGAGCCCGAGCTGACGGTCCAGCTCCTGCGCGGTGGACGCCTTCGCGGTGAACTGCAGGACGATGTAGATGCCCTCGGACTTCTTGTCGATCTCGTAGGCGAACTTCCGCTTGCCCCAGACGTCGACGTTGTCGATGGTGCCGCCCTCGGTCGGGACGACCTGGACGAGCTTCTCGAAGGTTCCGGTGACGGTCCGCTCATCGACGGACGGGTCGAGGATCACGACCATTTCGTACTTGCGCATGTTCTGGTACCCACCTCCTGTGGTCTCTGCGGCCACGGTCTCTCCGTGGCAGGAGGGTTCATGCCGCCCGTGCGGGCATCGGCGATGCACGTCACGGACCGCAACAGCATACCCGTGCCCTGGAGCATCGGCCAGGGAGTGCCCGCCGGTGCGCGGCGCATCACAGGGCGTGCGCGAGCGGAGCCGGGCGGCGCGGCACGACCGATCGGTCCGTCCGCACCACCGCGCCCGTCCTACCGTGGGTGGATGACCAGCACCGATGAGCGCCCCACGCTGCGCCGCACCGTCACCACCACCGGGCTCTTCCTGTTCATCCTCGGGGACGTGCTCGGGGCGGGGGTGTACGTGCTGGCCGGGGAGATCGCGAGCATCGCCGGCGGCGCCCTGTGGGTCCCCCTCGTGGTGGCGCTGCTGCTGGCCCTGCTGACCGCCGGCTCCTACGCCGAGCTCGCGACGAAGTACCCCCGTGCGGGAGGCTCCTCCCACTACGCCACCCGCGCGTTCGGCCCCTTCGCGGGGTTCCTCGTCGGGTTCTGCATGCTCTCGGCCGGCATTGTGTCCGTCGGCGCGCTCGCGCTGGGCTTCGCCGGGGACTATCTCGGCGCCTTCGTCAGCCTGCCCGCCGTGCTCGTGGTGGTCGTGTTCCTCGCCCTGCTCGCGGCGCTGAACACCCGCGGCATCTCCGAGTCGCTGGGTGCGAACCGCGTGGCCACCCTGATCGAGGTGGGCGGCCTGCTGCTGGTGATCGTGCTGGGCGCGATCGTGATCGGCCGGGGCGAGGGCGACCTGGGCCGGCTCACGGAGCTCGGGACCCCCGAGAACGGACCGGTCGCGGCGGTGCTGGCCGGCACCGTCCTCGCGTTCTACTCCTACGTCGGCTTCGAGACCAGCGTGAACATCGCCGAGGAGACGAAGGACCCCTCGCGCTCCTACCCCCGCGCCCTGTTCGGTGCGCTGATCGTCACCGGTGTGGTCTATGCGCTGATCGGGGTGGTCGCCTCCGCCGTCGTGCCCACGGAGGAGCTCGCGGGCTCCTCCGCACCGCTGGCCCTCGTGGTCGAGGCGGCGGGCATCGTGCCGCCGGTCGTGTTCAGCGCGATCGCGCTGATCGCGGTGGCGAACGGTGCGCTGCTGACGGGCATCATGAGCTCCCGGCTCGCCTACGGCATGGCGTCCGACGGACTCCTGCCGCGGGTGCTCGCACGGGTCCTGCCCGGGCGCCGCACCCCGTGGGTCGCGATCCTCGTGACCACGGCGCTGTCGCTCCTCCTCGCCCTCACCGGGACCATCGACGTGCTCGCGGGCACCATGGTGCTGCTCCTGCTGGTGGTCTTCCTCTCCGTGAACGCGGCCGTGCTGGTGCTGCGCCGCGACCGGCCGGAGCACCGCCACTTCCGCGTCCCGACCGTGCTACCGGTCGGGGGCCTGGTCTCGTGCCTGCTGCTGATGACGCAGGTCGAGTGGGCGGTGTGGCGACTGGGGCTCCCGTTCCTCGTCGTGGCGGCGCTGCTCGCGGCCCTCGCCGCATGGCGGCGGCGCCGGGCCGGTGAGCTCACCGGCGCCGACGCCGCCTGAGGCTCAGGCCCCCGCGGGGAACCGCTCCCAGACGCGATGGCTCCCGAGCAGGGCGATGATCTCGCCGAGCACGCTCTCGCCGTCCTCACCGGCGACGAGCCCTGCGCCGCCGGGGGCGGTGCGCGCCTCGAGCGCCTCGCGGCCGGGGCCCCAGGCGCCGATCGCCTTCGCGTGGCGCCAGCACTCGTCGATCAGCTTGCCCACCCGCGGCTCGACCTCGCCGTTCCCGAGCGCGCCGGCCTTCGAGTCCACCGACGGGCGGGAGTCCGGGGCCAGGAGCGGGTTGCCGGCGAGCAGCAGGGCGTCCACCTCGACGGAGGCGGCGGTGCCGAGCGTGCGAGCCACCGGCACTCCGGCGACCTCTCCGCCGCGCGGCGCGATGACCAGCGGGGTCATCGAGGCGGCGACGATCGCCTCGTGCAGCTCCAGCAGGCCCGCGTTGTCCGCCTCGGGGTCGACGACGATGCCGATCTTCCTGCCGTCGACGGGCCAGCTTCCGCCGAGCTGGGACAGCGGTGCGCTGGTGGCCGGCCCCTCCTCGGACCCGTCGGCCGGGACCGTCGGCTCCGGGGCGGGCAGGCCGAGGGCCGAGGCGACCCGCGCGCAGAGCTCGCCGTCGATGTTCGCCAGGCTCTGCAGCTGGCGCTCCTTGATCGTGTTCTCGTAGCACTTGCCGAGCTCGAAGGAGTACGCGTCGACGATGTGGTCCTTCTCGACCGGCGTCATGCTGCGCCAGAACATGCGGGCCTGGCTGAAGTGGTCCTCGAAGGTGGCCGAGAGCTCCCGCTCCTTCACCCCCTCGGGCACCCGGACCGGCAGGTCCTCGAAGGCGCCGTCCATCTCGCCCGCCATGAACGGGCAGCCCCCGTCCAGGGAGTTCGGCTGATAGGGCGCGACACCGGCGTGGTCGCCCTGCTGGCCGTAGCCGTCCCGGAGCATGTCGTTGACCGGGGCGTGTGCACGGTTGATCGGCAGCTGCGCGAAGTTCGGCCCGCCGAGCCGGGTGAGCTGGGTGTCGACGTAGGAGAACAGCCGCACCTGCAGCAGCGGATCATCGGTGACGTCGATGCCCGGCACCAGATGGCCGGGGTTGAAGGCGACCTGCTCGGTCTCGGCGAAGTAGTTGCTGGGGTTGCGGTCCAGGGTGAGCCGGCCGATGGGCTGCACCGGCGCCAGCTCCTCGGGCACGAACTTCGTAGGGTCCAGCAGGTCGATCCCCTCGAAGCTCTGCGCCTCGTTGTCGGGGAACACCTGGATCCCGAGCTCCCAGCTGGGGTGGGCCCCGGACTCGATCGCATCGGCGAGGTCGCGGCGATGGAAATCCGGGTCGTTGCCGCCCAGGAGCTGCGCCTCCTCCCAGGTCAGCGAGTGCACGCCGAGCTGAGGCTTCCAATGGAACTTCACCAGCGAGGTCTCCCCGGCGGCGTTCGCGAGCCGGAAGGTGTGGATCCCGAAGCCCTCCATCATCCGGTAGGAGCGCGGGATGCCGCGGTCGCCCATGAACCACAGGGTGTGGTGCTGGGCCTCGGTGTGCAGGGAGACGAAGTCCCAGAAGGTGTCGTGCGCGCTCTGGGCCTGGGGGATCTCGCGGTCGGGATGGGGCTTGGCGGCGTGGACGACGTCGGGGAACTTGATGCCGTCCTGGATGAAGAACACCGGGATGTTGTTGGCGACCAGGTCGAAGGTGCCCTCGTCGGTGTAGAACTTCGTGGCGAAGCCGCGCGTGTCCCGGGCGGTGTCCATCGAGCCGCGCGAGCCGACGACGGTGGAGAAGCGGGTGAACACCTCGGTGCGCTTCCCCTTGGCAAGGAATCCGGCACGGCACACGGGTTCCGCGGTGCCGTACCCCTCGAAAACGCCATGGGCGGCGGCGCCGCGGGCATGGACCACTCGTTCCGGGATCCGCTCGTGGTCGAAGTGGGTGATCTTCTCGCGCAGGTGGTGGTCCTGCAGCAGCACGGGGCCGCGCCGGCCCGCCTTCAGCGAGTGGTCGGTGTCGCGCAGCCGCGCTCCCTGCGAGGTGGTCAGGAAGGCGCCCTGCTGGGCGTTCGTGCTGCGCTCCGGGCCCGGCTCGGCGCCGGTGGGCGTGCGCGGCTGCGCACCCTGCTGATCGGGCTTCGGCGGGAGGGGCCCGTCCGGTGCGGTCGGCTCCTCGAGCTGGGGCGGGCGGCTGCCGGGCCGGCCGGGAGCGGGGGTGGGGGTCTTCTTCGGAGGGGTCATGACGTGTCTCCTCGGGGGGCTCGCGCGGGTCATCGCTGACGCATGTCACGGTAGGCGTGCACGCGGCGGACCGACAGTCGCCCGAGCGTTCGTGCAGGGCACTGCGCAGAACGATCGGTCCGTGCGGCCGGGCCGATCGGTCCGAGGAGATCAGCAGGCGCCTGCCTGGCCGACCTCGCGATCAGCCCTTCGACCGGTTTCCGCGCATGGCGCGCTTGGCACGGGCGAACCAGCCTCCGGTGGAGATCGCGTTCGGGACGCCGCCGCCGGCCATGAAGCCGGCGGTCTGCCCCATCAGGCGGGTGTGGCAGCTCTCGCACAGTCGACGGCCCGTGATCGAGCGGTGCACCCTCCCGCGGATCCGGTTGCGGCACTGCTCGCAGCGGGCGGCCACAGTCAGTCCCCTTCTCGGCTGCCGCTGCGGCCCTCGCGGCCGCCTCCGGCCCCCTGGCCCTCGCCGGGCAGCAGGTCCTCGACCTCGGGGAGACCGGCGTCGGCCTCCTCGTCGCCACCCTGCTCGTCGGCCGACGGCTCCTCGGTGGGCTGGTCCGCAGGAGGCTCCTCGTCCGCGGGCGGCTCCTCCGACGAGGGCTCCTCGGTGGGCTCGGGCTCCTCCGTCGTCGGCTCCTCCGTGGTCGGCTCCTCGGTGGTGGGCTCCTCCGTCGTCGGTTCCTCGGTGGTGGGCTCCTCCGTGGTGGGCTCCTCGCTGGGCTCCTCCTGCGTCGGCTCCGGGGCCTGGGTCGGCTCGGGCTCCTGCGTGGGCGGCGGGACGTAGCTGCGCTCCTGCGTCTCGTTGTCCAGCTGCACCTCCTCGGGGAACTCGAGGTACTCCTCGCCCTCCAGGGAGGTCGACATGATGTCGCCCCAGATCTGGGTGGGGAAGGTGCCGCCGGTGATGTTCTGCTCCCCGCCGAAGGGGGTCAGGGTCTCCTCGGAGGTGCCGTCGGCCGAGGGCTGGAACATTCCCACGGCGGTGACCAGCTGCGGGGTGAAGCCCACGAACCAGGCCGAGCGGAACCGCTCGGAGGTGCCGGTCTTGCCGGCGACCGGGCGGCCGCCCATGACGTTCTGCAGGTCGCGCGCGGAGCCCTGGGTGGGCGGGCCCTGCAATGCGACGGTCGCGTTGATCGCGACCTCCTCGTCCATGCCCTGGGTTTCCGTGGTCTCGTGCTCGTAGCGCGAGGAGCCGTCGGGCCGGGTCACGGACTGCACGACGTAGCTGTCGCGGTGCACGCCGCCGGAGGCGATCGAGCCGTACACCTCGGCCATCTCCGCGACCGTCGGGGAGGCGGAGCCGAGCACGTTCGAGGACTCCGCGTCCAGACCCGGAGTGTCCTCCGGCAGGCCCAGGGAGATCGCGGTCTCCTGGGTGCGCTCGGGGCCGATCTCGAGGTTCGCCTCCGCGTAGGCGGTGTTGATCGAGTTGGTGGTCGCCGTCTCGAGGGTGACCCGGCCGTAGTCGATGTCGTTGAAGTTCTTCACCGTCCAGCCGCCGCGGAAGGTCTTCGGCGAGTTGCCGTCCCAGCGGGAGTCCAGCGGGTAGCCGTCCTCGAGCGCGGCGATCAGGGTGAAGGTCTTGAAGATCGAGCCGGCCTGCATGCGGGACTGGGTGGCGTCGTTCTGCGCCTGGGTGACGTAGTCCGCGCCGCCGTACATGCCGCGGATCGCACCGGTGGAGGGGTCCATCGTCACGGTGCCCACGCGGTTGTTCTCGGGCCGATCCTCGGGCAGGTTCTCGACGGCCTGGACGGTGTTCTCCTGGATCGCGGGGTCGATCGTGGAGACGATGGTGAAGCCGCCGGTGTTGATCTCGTCCTCGGTGAAGCCCTCGGCGATCAGCTCGTTGCGGACCTGCGACAGGAGATAGCCGTTGGTGCCGCCGAGGGAGTTCTCGGAGTTCGGCTCGACCGTCTTCGGGAACTCGAGGGCGTCCGCCTCGGCGGGGGTCATCTGCTCCTCGGCGACCTGGCGGGTGATCACCCGGTCCCACAGCTGAGTGGCGCCCTCGAGGTCGTTCGCGGGGTCGTAGGTGGAGGGGCTCGGGATCACGGCGACCAGCAGCGCGGCCTCGGCGTCGGTGAGCTCGGAGGCGTCCTTGTCGAAGTAGGCCTGGGAGGCCTCCTGCACGCCGTAGGCGCCGCGGCCGAAGTAGATGGTGTTGAGGTAGCGGGAGAGGATCTCGTCCTTGGAGAGCTCCTGGTCCGCCTTCAGCGCCATGACCGCCTCCTTCGCCTTGCCGACGTAGGAGGTCTCGGTGCCGGTGTAGTACCGCTCCACGTACTGCATGGTGATGGTGGAGCCTCCCTGGCGGGCCCCGCCCTGGAGGTTGTTGACGAAGGCGCGGACGATGCCGCGCGGGGAGACGCCGCGGTTCTCGTAGAAGCTCGAGTCCTCGCTCGCGACGACGGCCTGCTTGACGTTGTCGGGGATCTCGTCGGCCGGGAGCTCGGTGCGGTTGATCTCGCTGAACTTGCCCATCTCGGTCTCGCCGTCGGCGAAGTAGACACGGGAGGTCTGGGCGAGGGCGAAGTCGGAGGGCTCGGGCACCTCGGTGTCGTTGTACAGCCACACCGCGAAGCCGAGCCCGGCCAGCACGAACAGCGCCATGGCGCCGACGATCATGCGCAGCGAGGGAATCCAGCGCCAGGGGTTCTTCCGCCCGGCGCGGGGGTAGTTCAGGAAGTTCGTCGCCGCGACCTTCTTCCCGCGACCCTTCCCCGCGCCCTTCGGGGCGGCGCCGGCGTGGCGGGCGCTCACGGAGGTGCGGGAGGTGGGGCGCTTCGCGGAGCTCGCGGAGGCGGCCGACGTGCTGGCGGCGGCGCCTGTCCTCGCGCCGGAGGTCCCCTTCGACGAGGTGCGGCTGGTGCCCTTGGCGCTGCCGGTGCTCTTCGAGGAGCCGCTGCGGCTGCTGCCCTTGGCGGCGCCGCCCGCGGCGGACTTTCCCGAGGGCGTGCGCTTCCCCGAAGGCGTGCGGCGCACACCCGCGGCGCGGCGGTTGCCGCCGCCGCTCGACGGGCGTCGGGACTCGCTCATGGCTGCTCCTGGTCCTTCGGGGGCATGGACGGATGAGGGCGCCGCAGCGTCCAGCTCCCCAGTATGAGCACGCCCCCGGTCCCGACGGAACGATCCGGCGGCGAAACACACAGGGTGTGCACGAGCCGTGCGGCCTCGCTCACACCGCCCCCGGGCGACGCGCCGAGGGCCCCTACCCCTCGGTCCGGGCCTCCCACCAGGCACGCAGCTCCTGCTCGGCGCGCTCCTCGCCGAGCGGACCGTGCTCCATCCGCAGCTCGAGCAGATGCTTGTACGCCTCGCCCACCTCGCGGCCGGGCGGCAGGTCGAGGATCTCCATGATCCGGTTGCCGTCGAGGTCGGGACGGATCCGCCCGATCTCCTCCTGCTCGGCGAGATGGTCGATGCGGGCCTCGAGCTCGTCGTAGGCGCGGGCGAGGGTGCGGGCCTTGCGCTTGTTGCGGGTGGTGACGTCGGCGCGGGTGAGACGGTGGAGGTGCTGCAGCAGGTCGCCGGCGTCGGTGACATAGCGGCGCACGGCGGAGTCGGTCCATGGGGAGTCGACGTAGCCGTGGAAGCGCAGGTGCAGCTCCACCAGGCGCGCCACCTTCTTGGTGGTGTCCTTGTCGAAGGTCAGGGCCTTCATCCGCTTCGCGGTCATCTTCGCGCCGACGGTCTCGTGGAAGCGGAAGGTCACCGCGCCGCCGTCCTCGAAGCGGCGCGTGGCCGGCTTGCCCACGTCGTGCATCAGCGCGGCGAGGCGCAGCACCAGGTCCGGGTTCTCGCAGGGCCCTCCCGAGCCGGCCGGGCTCTCGAGGTCGATGGCCTGGTCGAGCACGGTGAGGGTGTGCTCGTAGACGTCCTTGTGGTGGTGGTGCTCGTCGATCTCGAGCTGCAGGGCCGGCAGCTCGGGCAGCACGTGCGCGGCCAGGCCAAGCTCGGTCATCAGCTCGAGGCCGCCGCGGGGATGGGCGCCGAGCATGAGCTTCACGAGCTCCTCCCGCACCCGCTCGGCGGAGACGATGGTGATCCGCTCCGCGAGCCGCTCGATCGCGTCGGCCGTGGCGTCCTCGATGCGGAAGCCGAGCTGGGCGACGAAGCGGACCGCGCGCATCATCCGCAGCGGGTCGTCGTCGAAGGACTGCCCGGGCGCGACCGGGGTGCGCAGCAGGGTGCGGGCGAGGTCGGCGAGCCCGTCGAAGGGGTCGACCAGCTCGAGGGAGGGCAGGCGCACCGCCATCGCGTTGACGGTGAAGTCGCGGCGCGAGAGATCGCCTTCGAGGGTGTCGCCGTACTCGACCTGCGGCTTGCGGGAGGCCGGGTCGTAGGACTCGGTGCGATAGGTCGTGATCTCGACCTTCACCCCGTCGCGCACCCCGCCGAGGGTGCCGAAGTCGCGCCCCATGTCCCAGATCGCCCCGTCCCGCGTCCAGGAGCGGAGGATCGCCTCGGTCTGCTCGGGGCGGGCGGAGGTGGTGAAGTCGAGGTCGGCGCTCGAGCGGCCCAGCACCGCGTCCCGCACCGGCCCGCCCACCAGGGCGAGCTCGTGGCCGGCGGCCTCGAACAGCCTCCCCAGCTCGTGGACCTCCTCGGGCAGCGCCCGGAACATCGAGGCGGCACGGGTGCGGGCGGTCGCGAGGCGCTCGGCGGTCTCGTCGGCGGGGTCGGTCACGGGCGGTCCTGTCCGGGGGAGGAGGGGATGGAGATGTCGTGGAGGCGGGCGCGCCTCCTCGGGGCCTCTACGGTAGCGGCCGCTTACAGTGTCCCCATGCCGTCGTCCCTTCCCGCCGCGCGCCCGGTGCTCGCGGCACTGCTGACGGTGCTGGTCATCGCCTCGTCAGTGCTGGTCAGCGGCCCGGCAACCCTTCTCCCGGCGGCGCAGGCCGCGCCCGCGGCGAGCCCGTCGGCCCCGCCCGTCCCGGCCGAGGACGCACCGGTGACCATGGACCTCGTCTCATTGACCCCCACCTCCCTCGCCCCCGGCGGCACGCTGCGGGCCGAGGTCGAGGTGACCAATGCCTCCTCCGAACCGCTGACGGACCTCGACCTCGAGCTGCGCACCCGCAGCTCCCGGGTCACCGACCGGGAGGCCCTCGCGAGCTGGCAGGCGGACACCGCCCCCGACATCGAGGGCCCGGCGATCGCCACCTCCTCCGGGACCCCGCCCGCGAGCCTCGCGCCCGGAGAGAGCACCACCCTGGTCGTCGAGGCCACCGCCGAGAAGCTCGGCTACTCGGGGGAGACCTACTACTGGGGGACCCGCCGCGTCTCCCTCACCGCCGTCGCGGACGACGAGCCCCTCGCGGGCCTGCGCACCTTCGCGGTGTGGCGCCCCGACGGCGCCGACGTGAGAATCACCCAGTCCACGCTGCTGCCGGTGTCCGAGGCCGACGCCGCCTCCGCGGTGCTCGCCCCGGAGGAGCACGCGGCCTCCGCCGAGCAGGGGCGGCTCGACGCTCTGCGGGCCCTCGCCGCCCGCGAGGACGTCGACTGGTGGCTGGATCCCGCGCTGATGGATCCGCCGACCCTGCCCGAGACCGCGGGCGGCGAGGAGGCGGAGGGCTCCTCCGCCGCGCCGTCCCTGCGCCCCGACCCGGCATCCACCGCGATCGCCGACGAGCTCGACGCCGCCGTCGGCGAGCGCACCGTGCTCGCCGCCCCCTACGCGGGCGCCGATCTGGTGAGCCTGCGGGAGTCCGGGGCGATGCTGCTCGAGGGCGCCGCCCGTGACGCGGCCGACGGGGTGTGGGAGGCCCGCGGCATCTCGCCCCGCGCCCAGGTCCTCGGCGTCCCCGGCGCGGAGGCGGATGCCGAGGCCCTCGAGGACATGATCGAGGTCGGCGCGACCGCGGCCGTGGTGCCCTCCAGCTCGCTGCGCCCTGACCCGAGCTCCGCGGTGACCCCGAGCTCGGTGGGCGTGTACGAGTCCTCCCGCACCGAGGGCGCGCAGCTCTCCGTGCTCGCCCCGGATCCCGTGCTCTCCGAGGAGTTCTCGCAGCTGACCGGGGACTCGGACGCGGAGCAGACCCGTCAGCGGCTGCTCGCCGAGACCGCCACGATCGCCTCCGAGTACTCCCGCGCGCCCCGCCACCTGCTGATCTCCCCGTCGGCCGGGGCGGACCTAGACCCCGCGGCCGCCGGTGCGGTGCTCGACGCCTTCGCCGAGGCGCCCTGGATCGAGTCGGGCCGCACCTCGACGCTGCTGGACACCGCGGACCAGCAGGCATGGACCACCGATCCGGGCGCCGACGGCGGCGAGCCGTACGCCCTCGGCCGGCTGCAGGCCGAGGACGTGCACCCCTCCGGCCCGTCCGACGGGAGCTGGCGGGTGCTCGAGGAGACGACCGAGGCGCAGCTGCTGGACCCGGCGGTCCTCGAGGACCTCGAGGGCACCTGGCGCCGGCTCGACGCGCTCGGTGAGGCGATGGAGGACGACGCCCCGCTGGACGCCGCGCGCCGCGAGATCCTCGGCGCGACCTCCCTCGCCTGGCGCGGGGATCCCGGGGCCCCGGCCGCCCGGGCCGAGGACGCCGCCGAGCGGGCCGACGCCCTGCAGGACAGGATCCAGGTGGTCCCCGCCTCCGGCTACAACGTCGTCTCCGACACCGCCGCCGTGCCCATCACGATCACCAACGGCCTGGACACCCCGATCACGGTGAAGGCCACGGTCACCTCCGACCGGCCCCTGGTCCAGGTCGCGGAGCCGGCCGTGGTCACCGTCCCGGCGCACGGCCAGACCAACGCGAGCGTGGACGTGGAGGCGGTCGCCAACGGCTCCGTCACCCTCACCACCACCCTCACCACCGAGGACGACCGGCAGCTGACCGACCCCGTCGACGTGCCGCTGACGGTGAACCCGTCGTGGGAGAACTGGACCACGCTCCTGCTCGTCATCGCGATGGGCCTGCTGGTCGTCGTCGGCGTCGCCCGCGCAGGCCGCACCGGCTCCAGCACCCGCGCCCCCGCCATCCGGGGCCCCGAGGACCCGGAGGAGCTCGCCCGCACGGGCCGCACCACACTGGACACCTCGGTGCCGGAGCGGACCTGGACCGAACGGGCGAGGCACCGCGACGGGGACGCGGCCGACGGGCCCGCCGAGAGGCCTGGGACTGCGCCCGACCCCGACGACGCCCCTGACCACCACCCCGACGACACCCCCGAGGAGGACCCCCGATGAGCACCACCCGCCGGGTCCGCAGGGTTCATCACATACCCCGCCATCGCCGCCACGGCAGCCCCTCCAGCCGCTCGAGGCTGCTGCAGGCGAGCGTGCTCATGGCCTCGGGGTCGATGGTCTCCCGCCTGCTCGGCTTCGTGCGGAACTTCCTGTTCGGCGCGATCCTCGGCGGCTCCATGTCCTCGGCGGCCAACGCCTTCTCCGCCGCGAACACCCTGCCCAACACCATCTGGCTGCTCGTGGGCGGCGGCACCTTGAACGCGATCCTGGTGCCCGCGATCGTGCGCGCCGTGAAACGGCCCGATCGCGGCAGCGACTACATCTCGCGTCTGATGACCCTGGTCGCGGTGCTGTCCCTCGGCGTGACCGTCGTGTGCATGGTGGCGGTGCCGCTGCTGCTCACCGTCACCAGCGGCGTGCTGCCGCCGGTGACCTATGCGCTCGCGGTCCAGCTGGGCTACTGGATGATGCCGCAGATCTTCTTCTCGGCCCTGTACGTGATGTGCGGGCAGCTGCTGAACGCCCACGACTCCTTCGGCCCGTACCAGTGGGCGCCGGTGCTCAACAACCTCGTCGGCATCCTCGGGGCGGCGCTGTTCCTGGGTCTGTGGGGCACCGTCGGCGATCCAGCGCAGTGGACGATCCCGATGATCGTAGCGATGGCGCTGATCAACGTCGGCGGCTCCGCGGCGCAGGTCGTATTCCTGTTCTGGTACGTCAAGAAGCTCGACCTGCGCCTGCGCCCGAAGTGGGGGCTGCGCGGCCTCGGGCTCGGCAAGCTCTCCCGGATCGGGCTGTGGTCGCTGGCGATGCTGGGGCTCGGGCAGCTGGGCATCTGGGCGTCCCGCTGGGCGACCGGCGGCGCGGTGCGGATGACCGAGCAGCTGCAGGGGCAGCCCGAGCTCGCGGCCCGCTATCCGGCGCTGCTGACGCTGGAATGGGCGTATCTCGCGTTCATGATCCCGCAGGGCATCATCGCGGTCACCCTGGTCACCGCCGCGTTCCCGTCGATCTCCCGCAGCGCCGCCGCGGAGGACCATGCCGGGGCGCTGGCCCGCTACACGGACACCAACCGGATGCTGTCGGTGCCGATGGTGCTGTGCACGGCGGTGTTCGTCGCGCTGTCCGGGCCGATCATGTGGGTGATCGGCGGCGGCACCGGCGAGATCGGGGCCCGCGCGAACGGCAGCGTGCTGGTGGCCTACATGCTGGGCCTGATGCCCTTCGCGTCCCTGTACCTGATCAAGCGGCTGTTCTACGCGTACGAGGACGCGCGCACCCCGTTCCTCGCGCAGATCCCGATCGCCGCGGTCACGCTGATCTCCGTGCCGGTGATCCTCACGCTCGTGGATCCGCAGTACGCGGCGATGAGCGCCGCGGGCGCGACCAGCCTCGGCAACCTGCTGGCCTGGCTGTTCGGGCTGTGGCAGCTGCGACGTCATGCCGCACGGCACGAGGTGGCGCCGCCGAGCCTGCGCGCCGAGGCGCTGCTGCTCGGGAGGCTGATCGCCGCGGGCGTGGTGAGCTGGGCGGCCGGCACGGCCCTGGTGGCCCTGCTCGACGGCCTGATCTGGCAGCACCGGGCGCTCGCGGTGGTGCTCGGCATGGTGATCGGCGCAGTGATGATCGTGGTGTTCACGGCGGCGGGGCACGTGCTGCGCGTGCCTGAGGTCCGCCAGCTGGTCGGTGCGACGCGACGCCTGGTCCTGAGGCTGCGTCGTCGTGGAGCGGGGGCGACCTCGTAGCATGGTCGACGCAGATGACGGGCATCGACCCGTCGGACGAGGAGAGGGAGGGTCCGTGAGCACGAACCCCGAGCAGGATGCACTGCACGCGAGGTGGACCCTCGAGGGCAGGATCCCGCTGTCCGGCGTGGCCGACGGCGCCGTCTGGCGCCGCGCCCGCTCCGTCGCGACCGGCGAGTCCGTGGTGCTGTTCATCGTCCGCGGCGAGGCCGCGCTCGAGGCGGCCGATGCGGTGCGCCGCGCCTATCTCGTCGAGGAGCCCCGTCTGCTGCCCGTCCGGGAGATCGTCGTGCTCGACGACCCCCGGGAGGAGTCCGACACCACCGCGACCGGCGCGCCCGAGGACGGGCCGACGACGGTCGTGGAGTACCCGATGCCTCCCGCCCCGCCGCTCGCAGCGCTGCTGACCGATGGTCCGATGCATCCCGAGACGGCGCGCGCGATCATCGGCGAGGCCGCGACCGGTCTCGAGGCCGCCCGACGCCGCGGCGTGCGCCACCAGTTCCTCGACTCCAACCGCGTCTTCGTCGACACCCGCTCCGGCGGCGTGCACATCCTCGGCATCGGCGTCGAGGCCGCCTCGCACCCCGGCCTGGACCGCTCCCGCGAGGTCGCCTCCTTCCAGGACACCGCGGCGCTGGTCGCCCTGCTCTACCGGGCGCTCACCGGCCGCACCCCCCAGCACGACGGCACCGGCACCGTGCCGCGGCCCTCGACGCTCGTGGACACCGACATCCCCGCGGACCTCGATCTGCTGTGCGACCTGGTGCTCAACGAGTCCGCCGACGACATCCCCGAGACCACCCGCGGGCTGATCGAGGCGCTCGAGCCGTGGCAGTCCATCCCGGTGACCTTCGAGGCGTATCCGCGCGGTGCCGCCGGCGGGGCATCGGCGGCCGGAGCTGCGTCGGGCGACGGTGCGACGCCGGGCGACGGTGATCGCTCGGAGGCCGCAGGGGCGGTCGACGGGGAGTCCGTGACGCGGGCCGCGCAGGAGGACGAGGAGCGAGGCCCCGCCGGTCCGGCCGTCGGGGCCGGCGCTGCCGCGGCCGGTGCGGTGACAGGTGCCGTCGTGGTCGCGGGCGCGGCGTCGGCACAGGAGCCTTCGGGCGCGGGGGTGACCGGTGGCGACGTCGGCTCCCGCCGGGATGCGGACGGAGCCGGCGATGCCGGCTCCGACGCTGCTGATCACGCCGTCCGCGCCACGTCGATCGATGCCACCTCGGCTGATGCTGCCCCGGCCGAGAACGGCCCTGATGACGTGGAGCAGGGCGACGCCGGCGAGAGGACGGCGGCCCTGCCGGCCGTCGACGACGCCGCGGAGCGCGCTGGCGAGGAGCCGTCCGTCGACGTGCAGTCGGCGGACGCTCGACCGGACGAGGCACAGGCCTCGGCGAGCGAGACCGCTTCCGTTCCCGCGGCGAGCGCAGCCACCACGGGCGAGGGCCTGTCCACGGTGGACGGCTCCTCCTCGAGCCAGGACGCCCCTGCCGGCGAGGAGACGCATGCGGCGCCGCGGGAGGACCACTCCGCGGCGGCCGCGATCCTCGTGAAGGACCTGCATCTCGACGAGAAGCGGGGCACCAGCCCCTTCCCGGGGCACCTCGACATCACCCAGCCCCGTCGGCCGCAGGCGGAGGCCGCTCGGGCGACCGACGCGGAGCAGGACTCCGCCGTGTCGGGAACCGGTGCGGCGGCCGCGGCGGGCCTCGCCGGAGACGCCGGCGCGGCAGCAGCCGCAGGCGCAGCCGCGGCGCAGTCCCCGTCGGCCCAGCAGTCCCCGTCGGCCGAGCCCGAGGCGACGGAGCAGGTCCCCTCGCGCACCTCGGGGACGCACTGGCCGCTGAGCCCCGCCGGCTCGCCCGCGGGCAGCGACGGGCGCGCCGAGCAGCCGGGGGTCAGCGCGATCGCGCCGACGGCGGACCATGCCGCCCCCACCCCGTCGGTCGCTCCCCAGCAGTCCAGCGCCGCGGAGCCGAGCAGGACCGCGGGCGAGGACGAGCCCACCGCGGCGATGCCCGCCGTCGGCGCCGCCGCGCACGAGACCGGCCCGATCGTGGTCCAGGGCCGCCGCACCTCCTACCTGGACGACACCCCCGAGGAGACGACGGTCCCGCACTCGCGCGGCTCCCTGCTGCGCGACGTGGTCGGCGTCGCCGTCGACGCGGACGACCCCGACACCTTCGCCCTCGGCCCCCGGGACCGCGAGAAGCGCTCCCTGCAGTCGCAGTGGATCATCGTCGGCGGCGTCATCGTGGTGATGTTCGCGCTGGTCCTGGCGGTCACCGCCATCACCCGCGATCTCCGCGAGATCATCGCCGACCCGCTGGCGACCGCCACGCCCCAGACCACCGCCCCCGTCGCGGAGGACACCGGCGAGGCGCCCGCCGAGCCGACCCCGACGGACACGGAGGAGCCGGAGCTGCCCGCCCCCGAGCTCACCGGGGTCGAGGTGTTCACCCAGGGCACCGACCTCGAGCCCGACAACGCCGATCAGCAGGACCGCATGACCGACGGCGACCCGGGGACCTTCTGGTCGACCAAGCACTACCAGAGCGCCGACTACGGCGGTCTCAAGGAGGGCGCGGGCGTGCGGCTGACCTTCGCCGAGCAGTCCACGCTCAGGACCGTCAAGGTCACCACCGCACGCAACACCGGCGGGCTGATCGAGCTGCGGGCCGTGCACGACGACGGCTCCCTCGGCGACGTGCTCGCCAGCGGCGAGCTCGCCGGCGACGGCGAGGTGCTGCTGGAGACCCCGGAGCCCGTCGAGGCCGACAAGGTCGCACTGTGGATCCCGGAGCTGCCCCCGGACAGCAACGAGCAGGGCCGCTATCGCGCCCGCATCGCGGAGATCCAGGTCGGATGACCCCCCGCACTGTGCGCCGGGGCCCTGCACGACGTGGGGGCCCCGGCAGGCCGCGCATCCGCTCGGTGCTCGGCATCCCGCTGCCGATGATGATCCTCGCCCTGGTCATCGCGGCACTGCTCGGCGTGCAGCTCGCCACTGCTCTGGAGCAGTCCACGACCAGCGCCTCCCACATGGCCGGGGCCTCCGTCGACTCCGCCTCGGGCACCGGGAAGAATTCGACCGGTCTCCCCGTTGTCACTGAGGCGACCCTCGGCACCGAGGTCCAACGGCTCGTCGACACCGGCACGATCCAGCCGATGACCAGCTTCGATGCCGCGCAGTGCCTGCAGGAGCAGGGCATCACCGAATCGATCCTGATCATGGAGGAGGTCTCATGGGGCGGGGAGGACACCACCGGCTGGCTGCTCGTCCACGGTCCCGTGGACCGCGAGACGCTGCGCGCGAACGGCGGCATCATCTCTGCGACGGTCGTGCTGCCCACCTGCGGGACCGGAGCGCACGACGAGGATCCCGGCCAGGACCGGCTCTGGGCCGGGCACGTGATGATCGGCTCGCTCTGACCCCGTCGGCCCCTCCCCAGGCCGCATACTGGACAGCGGTCCTCCCGCCGACCGCCTCCGCCCGATTCCACGGAAGGACACCTTCATGACCCAGCCGATCCAGGCCCTCAACATCCTCGGCGGCCCCGCGCCGGCCGCGCAGCCGCTCGTGCAGCCCGTCGCGGACGACGACGGGACCGTGCACGAGGTCGTCATCGTCGGCTCCGGCCCGGCCGGCTACACCGCCGCGATCTACACGGCGCGCGCCGAGATGAAGCCGATCGTCATCGCGGGCGCCCTCGACGCGGGCGGCGCGCTCATGACCACCACCGACGTCGAGAACTTCCCCGGCTTCCCCGAGGGAGTGCAGGGCCCCGAGCTGATGGCCTCCTTCCAGGAGCAGGCCGAGCGCTTCGGCGCCGAGGTCGTCTACGAGGACGCCGTGGATCTGCAGCTCGACGGCGACGTGAAGAAGGTGACCCTCGAGGACGGCACCGTGTACCGCGCGAAGTCGCTGATCATCACGACCGGCTCCGCCTATCGCAAGCTCGGCATCGACGGCGAGGCGGACCTCTCCGGCAAGGGCGTCAGCTGGTGCGCGACCTGCGACGGCTTCTTCTTCAAGGACCAGGACATCGTCGTTGTCGGCGGCGGCGACAGCGCCGTCGAGGAGGCCACCTTCCTCACCCGCTTCGGCAAGTCCGTCACCCTCGTGCACCGCCGAGACGAGCTGCGCGCCTCGAAGATCATGGGGCGCCGCGCCGAGGCCGATCCGAAGCTCACCTTCGCGTGGAACAGCGAGATCGTGCGGATCAACGGCCGCGACAAGGTCGAGTCCGTGACCCTGCGCGACACCGTCACCGGGGAGGAGCGCGACCTCGTGACCTCCGCCGTGTTCGAGGCGATCGGCCACCTGCCCCGCACCGACCTGGTGCGCGGCAAGCTCGAGCTGGACGACGAGGGCTACATCGTCTGCCAGGGCCGCAGCACGTTTACTTCCGTGCCCGGCGTCTTCGCCGCCGGCGACGTCGTGGACCACACCTACCGCCAGGCCATCACCGCCGCCGGCACCGGCTGCCAGGCGGCGCTGGACGCCGAGCGCTGGCTCGCCGACCGCGCCGCCGGCATCGACGCCGCGGCCGACGCCGAGCAGCCCGTGGTGGAGGCCGTCTCGCAGTGACCGTCCCGGCGGTGCCCGAGCCGGCAGTGCCCGAGGCCGAGTCGCCCGTCCGCCCTCCTCGCGTCCCCTTCCGGGGGACCGCGGGGAGGGCGGACGTCGTCCTGCCCGCGCAGCAGCGCGCCCACGGCGAGGGCCCGCCTGACGCATCGCGGGACGCGGAGCGGGTGCCGGTGCTCGTGCTGGTGAGCGCGGACTGGGCGGCGCCGTCCCGTCCCGCCCCCACGCTGCTCAGGGAGCTGTCCCGGCGCTGGGGAACCTCCATGCAGTGCCTCCTCGTCGAGGACCCGGAGGACGGCTTCCTGGACCGCTGGGCTATCGAGCACCTTCCCACCTGGCTCCGCTTCGTCACCGACGACGAAGACGGCGAGCAGAGCGAGCTGCACGGCCTCACCCCCGGGGGAGAGGAGCTCGTCCTGGACGGCCCGTGGCGGCTCACGCACCGGCGCAGCGGAGCGCTGCCCAAACACGTCGTGGACGCAGAGCTCGGGCCCGAGGCGAGCTGAGGGGGAGCCTCTGCGGCCGTGGGATCGCCGGCGGCCGCACCGGTGTCTCGAGACCGAGGCTTCGCGCCCGCGGGCAGGACGAGCTGTCGGCGGCGACGTCCCGACCACATGCAGCCGTGTCCGCATCTGGCTGCACCCAGGCGAGGTGGACGCCGCGGCCGACGCGACGAACTCGCGCTGAGCCCGACGATGCGTGTCATCCAAGGCGTTGTCCGCGTCGTGTCAACCTAGGTGCAACCGCCCTCGCTGACGTGCATGGACGGTATGTCCACATCGATATCCACATGGCTATCCACAGAATTGTCCTCGTCTTTCCACAAGGTTATCCACAACTGGGTGTGGATGACGGTGGAACCTCTCTGACCACGACCTTCGTCACGGAAATTCCACTGACCTGCGGGTCCAGCAGATCTGAGGTTCAACTGACGTCCGCTCCAGGACGTGCTACAGGGCCCGATGTATCTCCGGTCACATTCTGGACAGCTGGTCTGCTGCGGTTGTCCACAGGGTTCTGCACACTGTGCATGAATGCCGATGGTGCACGTGAATCACAAGGCAGGCGGAGGGGGACGCGCGCCTCACCGCTCCGCTCCCGTGGGTATCCGCCGCCATCATGCGGCCATCAAGACGACGAACACCACTCCAAGCTCGGTGCCGCACTGCTTCCGCGCGGAAGGCCACTGACTCGCCCGGTGCACGGGAAGCAATGCTCCATGCCCGATCCACAGGAGCAGTGCCGCCCGGAAAAGCACAGGGGTTGGCGGTGGGAGGAGAGTGAGCACGTCACGTGTGACTCGACCGGCCAGGCCCCCGGGCCCGTCGACCATCACGGCGCAATGTTTACCGTGAAACTCTCCTGATCAGTTGAGTCAGGCGTCCGCCGACCGCGAAGGCGTCCGCTCAGCGATCCGCTGGGCGGGACGTGCGCTTCCCGGCGGTTTCACGACAAACGGTGTCTCGCAGGAGACACACTCCCTTGGGCGGAATCCGTGTGCGCTCAGAGCTGGCGGAGGACGCATCCACGTCACGCGGGTAGCGCGTCGGTCGTTGGTCATGAGGTACTGGAGTTGCCGCCGCCCCTCCGATTTTCTCCGCGCGGCTGGATAGTCCACACAGCCGTTCCCTGTGCAACGAACAGGTCCAAGACTGCACAGAGCGCAGTACAAGTTCGACGTGACGCCGAGCCCACCACCTCAGCGAACCAGCCACTTCTGGCGAGACGGAGCCGCACAGTCGACAGCGCGGGATGGGAAGGCGAAGCAGGGTTTGCAATTGACCACCTGCAGAGCCTCCGCGCGCGCCGTTTCACGGGAAACTGCCAGTCGTGCTTCGGGTGCAGGGACCGCCCCGACGCCCTTCCGTAGTGCGGGTTTCGCGTGAAGCAGGCTCTGTCCGGGGGACAGCGGATCGCACGCCTCTAGGCTGCGGCACACGATGCCGGAGTCGGTACCCATCAGCGTTCCACGGGGAACTCCTCCACCTCCCCACTGAAGGCGAGTCGCGGCGCGAAATCGTCAGGTGCTCCTTGGCGTCGCGCGGTCCGACGTAGATCCACAGAGGGAAGCGGCCTTCGCAGACCTATCCGGGGAGTTCCCGCACCATGTTTCACGGCAAACGCTGCCATGAGACCGACGGTTGAGAGGCCATCCGCCCAAGCGTGCATACGGCCACATGGGATGCGCACACGAAGCGACGAGCCCAAGGCCGGACGCTTCATCGAGGCTCGATGCAGCCGGACGCGCGGCCGTACAGCATCACCGTCACAACCAGCAGTTCCACGCGAAACCTCAAAGGCCGAGTTCCGGCAACGCACATGCGGTTGCCCGACCGCAGTCGGCCGGACACGCCATACAGTCGTCTCGAGCGGCTTCGCCTGCCAAGCCGATGTTTCACGCGAAACGAGGAGCAGGGCCACTACCCGTCCACCTCTGATGCGGGTCGCGCCACGCACTCACTGCGATCGGGAGAGTGAACGCGTCCTACCCGGGTCGGTCTCGATCCTGCTGCACCCACAAGAGAAGGGCGCACCACCCTGTTTCACGTGGATCCCTAGTTCACGATGCTCCCTCGTCGCGGACTAGGGCGCCCGCCGCGATGGAGTCAATCGTGCCTGGACACGTGTGTTTCGCAGGAAACGTCAGCGGCCCGAGGGTTGTGCGGTCCTCCGGGACGGCCTTTGCCCCGCTGCGTTGACGTCGATCGTAGTGCGTAGAGTGAGCGACGTTGACACCTCGGAGAGGGGAGCGACCCAGTGACGATTCACGTGAACCCACTTACTACCGCGGCTTCGACCACAGATCCGACACCGGAACTCTGCCTACGACACGTCCCATGTCGCGCGAAGTGACAGACGAGCAGTCAGAAGGCCTTGGTCGGCGGACTTCGGCCAGCGTTTCGCGTGAAACAGAGCGGTGGGCAAGGCGGCATGACGGGGGCACTGCGACGAATTCGGCATTCGTCCCCGCGACAGTCCGGTTCCACGTGGGAGCCACAGGCACGGCAGAGGCGAGGCAGCCCGTCCCCCGGAAGCGGCGGACTCTCCTCCTTCGAGGATCATCCACCGCGAGCTCTGGAATGCTCGTCCCAGGACCATTCGACTCGGTTTCCCGTGGAACTCCACAGGGGAGCGAGTCAGCCGAAGCCGGCGCTGCATAAATGGCATCATATGCTCGCGCAGGCATCCTGCGGGACGCGGAGCATCTCTGCGCCGACCGCTGAGGCCGTTGAGAATTTGCCGCGACGAGCTAGATGTTTCCCGCGAAACCACGAGGAACAGCGGCACCTACTGACTCCGCTTCCACAAGGGTGCACACAACTGTGGACATCCGCTCCCCGATGGAGCAGCGCAGTCCACAGAGTTGTGCACAACGGTGGACAAGCTCCGCTCAGCATTCTGGCCTGCACCGATGGCACGGGAAACACGCCCCGGTGCGGGGTGATGTGAGGCTGCGGGGGAAATGGACGACGCGCGCGTCCACACCGCGTGCACCGACCGGAGATGACACACGGAGCGCTCATGGCAGATCCGCGTAACCTGTGATGCCGGTCACACTAGAGAGGGGGCCCTTCCATTGAAGGGCCCCCTCAGCGTGCTGGTGCTCCTTGCGGGCGAACGCCTAGTTCGGCCGGCGAGGGGGACGGGACGAGCACGCTCTTGTCGGTCAGGAGAAGAGCGCCCTCGTCATCGGGACGACGGCATGGCGCACGTTTCACGCCGGGGCACGTCAGCGCTCCAGCGAGCGGGTGCGGGCCGGACCCCGCACTCCCCGACTCACTCCGAGGCCGGGAGCTCCAGGCCCATGTTCTCCATGAGGCGTTCGAGGTCCTCGAGGTTCGTGAACTCGAGGGTGATCTTGCCCTTGCGCTTGCCCACATCGATGCGCACGGGCGCCTCGAGACGGTTCGACAGCCGGCTCGTCAGGTCCACGACGTGCGGGTCGTAGGTGCTGCGGCGAACGGTGCGGGGAGCCTGCTGCTGCCCGCCTTGTGCCACCAGACGCTCCACGGCGCGCACGGAGAGCCCCTCGCTCACGATCCGCTGGGCGAGCTCCTCCATGAGGGCCGGGTCGTCCAGCGACAGCAGCGCACGGGCGTGGCCGGCGCTGATCGCCCCGCTGGCGAGACGTCGCTGCACGAGGGCGGGGAGCCGCAGCAGGCGGAGCGTGTTCGTGATCTGGGGGCGAGAGCGGCCGATGCGCTCTCCCAGCTCGTCCTGCGTGCAGCCGAAGTCGTCGAGCAGCTGCTGGTAGGCGTTGGCCTCCTCCAGCGGGTTCAGCTGGGTGCGGTGCAGGTTCTCGAGGAGCGCGTCGCGCAGGAGGTCGTCGTCGCTGGTCTCGCGGATGATCGCGGGGATGGCGGTGAGGCCGGCACGGCGAGCGGCGCGCCAGCGGCGCTCGCCCATCACGAGCTCGAAGGACTCCCCGTCCTCGGTGACCGGGATCGGGCGCACCACGACGGGCTGAAGCACGCCGACCTCGCGCAGCGAGTGCGCGAGCTCGTCGAGCTCCTCCTCGTCGAACATGGTGCGCGGGTTGCGGGGGTTCTCCCGGACCTCGTGGATCGGGATCTCCGCGAACTCCGCGCCCGGGACGCTGACGAGGCCCTGGGTCTCTAGAGGGGCCCTCTCCGAGCCGGCGTCGGACTGTCCGGCAGCGTCGGAAGGCGCTTCCCCGGCATCGTCGCGCGCATCCCCATCGGGACCGACCGCAGCCGCGGGCTCGGCGTCCGTCCCAGCGGGCTCGTCGGTCGCAGAGGGCTCGTCGGCCGGCGCGGAGCTGTTCTCAGGGGCAGGGGCTTCCTGAGGGGTGGCGGCAGACTGCTCGGTCGTGGAGGGCTCGGCAGGCGCTGCCGGCTCGGCGTCCTCCGACGGGGCGGTGTCGCGCACTCGGGTGTACTCGACCGCCTCGACGTCGACGACCGGGCTGTCCTCGCCGCGCGCGGGGGCCTCCGACTCCACGGAGCCGGCCTGCGGGGCCTCCTCCGGCGCGTCAGCGGTCTCGGGCTGCGCATCCTGCGCGCTCGACGCCGGGACCGTCGCCTCGTTCTCTGCGGCGGCAGGAGCGGCCTGCGAAGAAGCCTGCTCCTGCTCGGTCGTCGAGGAGGCGGCGCTCGGGACCTCGTCGGTCCTGATCGGAGCGGTCTCGTCGACCGCTCCGCCCGTCGCGGGGGCGGGGGTGGGAGCGGTCGGCGCCGAGGTGGTCCGAGGGGTCGTGCTCGCGTCCGTCGAGGCGGCGGTGCCCTCCGCGGGGCCTGTCGACTCGGCGGCGGCCGTGGGCGCGGCCGCGTTCTTCGCGCCGGCCGCGCTCTTCGCGCCGGTGGATCCCTTCGCCGGGGAGGAGGCGCCCTTCGAGCTGGAGGTGCTCCTCGCGGGCGAGGAGGTCCTGGACGAGGAGGTGCTCTTGGCAGACCCGGTGCTCTTCGCGGTTCCCGACGGCTCGGACGTCGCCGCGGTGCCCTTCGACGCAGTGCTCTTCGACGCAGTGCTCTTCGACGTGGTGCCCTTCGCGGCGGTGCCGGTCCCCTTGGACGCGGTGCGCCTGGACGCGGTCGAACGGGACCCGGTGCCCGCAGAGCTCGACGCGCCGCGCTTCGTCGCGGTGCCCTTGGAGGTCGTCGAGGCTTCGGTGGCCGTCCCGGCGGCGGAACCGGCGGCGTCCGCGCCACCGGAGGAGGTCGCGGCGCCGGAGCGCTTCGCGGTCGACGAGCTGCCGGAGCGGCCCGCGGTGCGGCCGCGTCGCTCGGCGGCGGCGCGCGCCATGCCGGTCGCCAGGTCACGGGCGCCGCCCCGCTGGGGGGCGTCCTCGGAGGAGACCTTCTCGCCGGAGAAGAACATGTCCACGGGGCGAGTGCTCGACGCGGCGGAGCCGCCCTCCTCCTGCGGACGGGTGCGCGTGCGCAGCTCCTGCTCAGGAGCGGGCGAGGAGCCTGCCCCCGGGATCAGGGCGCCGAGACCTCTGCCGAGTCCTCGCTTCTGCGTCATGGCCGTTGTCCTTCCGAGAAATGTCGTCACCGTGGGGGTGACCTCCGTGCCGGGCGCGACATCGCGCGGTGAGGGGAGGTCGAGGTCAGGGAGCGGGGCGGGAGTTCAGCTCGAAGGCCGCCGCCCGGTAGGCGAGCGCCCCGCTGGAACCGGGATCGTAGGTGAGCACGGTCTGGCCGTAGCTCGGCGCCTCGGAGATCCTCACCGATCGCGGGATCGTGGTCTCGAGGGTCTGGTCGGGGAAGTGGTCCCGCACGTCCTGGGCGACCTGTGCGGCGAGCCGCGTGCGCGCGTCGTACATGGTCAGCAGGATGGTGGAGACCACGAGATCCGGGTTCAGGTGCTGCCGGATCAGGTCGATGTTGTTCAACAGCAGCGTCAGGCCCTCGAGCGCGTAGTACTCGGCCTGGATCGGGATCATCACCTCACGGGCCGCGACCAGCGCGTTGACCGTGAGCAGGCCGAGGGAGGGCGGGCAGTCGACGAGCACGTAGTCCAGGCGGGGCAGGCCCTGGGCCTCCCGCTCCTCGAGGTGCTCGCGGATGGCGTTGCGCAGCCGGTTCTCGCGGGCGACGAGGGAGACCAGCTCGATCTCGGCGCCGGAGAGGTTGATCGTCGCGGGGGCGCACTGCAGGCGCTCCATGTCCGGGACGTCCTGGACCACCTCGGACAGCGGCGCCGACTCGACCAGCACCTCGTACATGCTGGGCACCTCGGCATGGTGCTCGATGTTCAGCGCCGTGGAGGTGTTGCCCTGCGGGTCGGCGTCGATCACGAGCACGTGCAGGCCGCCCATAGTCAGCGCGGCCGCGAGGTTCACGGTGGTGGAGGTCTTCCCCACCCCGCCCTTCTGGTTCGCGATGGTCACGATCCTGGTGTGCTCGGGGGAGGTGAACTCGACCTCCTCCAGCTGCCGGCGGCGGGCGTGGTCCCGGGTGAGCTCGCGCATCAGCGGGGTGTCGTCCATCGACCCCGCCCCCTGGGAGGAGCCCTCGCGCTTCTCAGCCACGCGCATCTCCCTTCCTGCTCGCCTTCGGCCGGCGACGCACTTGGACCACTGTAGTGGGAACCTCGACCTCGCCCATCCCGTACCGGGTGATGGTGGGGTCGATCCCGCCAAGCTTCGTGAGCACCTTCTCGGCCTTCTCGATCTCGTCGGCGGCCGACGAGCCCTTCATCGCCAGCAGCAGCCCCTCCTCCTGCACCAGAGGGAGGGTCCAGCGGGCCAGCTTGTCCAGCGCCGCGACGGCCCGGGCGGTGACCACCTCGAACTCCCGCTCGCCGTGCAGCTCCTCGGCACGGGCGCGGACGACCTCGAGGCCGAGGCCGAGCTCGGCGTCGACCTCCTCGAGCCAGGTGGTGCGACGTTGCATCGTCTCGATCAGCGTCACCTTCAGCTCGGGGCGGGCGATCGCGATCACGACGCCGGGCAGCCCGGCCCCGGAGCCGACGTCGGCCAGGGTCCTGACCGACGGGTCGATGGCGTCGGCCATCAGCGCACAGTTGAGCAGGTGGCGCTCCCAGAGTCGCTCCACCTCGCGCGGTCCGATCAGACCGCGCTCGGCACCCTGCTCGGCGAGCAGGGCGGCGAAGCGCCCGGCGAGCTCGAGCCGGTCGCCGAAGAGGCGCCCGGCCAGGGGTCGGAGCGATGCGGGGAGCGTCGTCACGGCCGGCCTCAGGACGCCGGGTAGATCACGACGTGACGGCCCTTGCCGTCGCCGTCGGACTCGGAGCGCAGCCCCTCGCGCTTGGCGACGTCGTGGAGGACCTTGCGCTCGAAGGGGTTCATCGGCCGCAGCGGGACCGGCTGCCCGGACTCCTTCGCCTCGGCGATCGCGGAGGCGGCGAGCTCCTCGAGCCCGCCCTTGTGCTCGGCGCGGAAGCCGCCGATGTCCAGCATCAGGCGCGACCGGGCACCGGTGCGGGTCTGGACCGCGAGGCGCGCGAGCTCCTGCAGGGCGTCCAGCAGCTCGCCCTTGGGGCGATTCAGCTCCGCGAGACGGTCCGCGCCGCGGATCTCCACGGAGGCGCGGTCGCCGTCCACGTCGATGTCGATGTCGCCGTCGAGGTCCGCGATGTCCAGCAGCTCCTCGAGGTAGTCGGCGGCGATGTCGCCCTCCTCCTCGAGGCGGCGCAGGCGCTCCTCATCGGATTCTGCCTCGGACTCGGCGCCGTCCTCGTCCTCGGACCCGCTCTCGCCCGCGTGCTGCGGCTCGGCGGCCTCGCCGGAGCCGGCGGTCTCCGCGGGGGCGGCGGTCTCCGCCGCCTCGGCGGCCGGGGCGTCCGTGGCCTCGTGCGCCTGCTCGGCGGCGGTCTCGTCGGCCGACGACGGGTCGGTGGTGGTCTCGTTCATTCAGGGTCCTCCGGGAATGCAGGGATGGACGACCCGGGAGCGACCGTGCTCCCGGGCCGTGAGGTCACTTCTTCCGCTTCTTCTTGCCCCTGTCCAGGGGAGAGCTCTTCGGCGCGGGCACCGGGAAGTCACCGGACTCCTCCTGCGCCCTGCGCCGCTCCTCGGCGGCCTTGGCGCGGGCCTCGCGGGCGCGCTGCAGCTTCTCCTCGTCGGAGAGCTTCTTGCCGCCCTTGTTCTTCGCGGAGGGCTGGACGCGGATCTGCCGCTCGGGCTCGGGATCGGGCTCCGAGACCTTCTTCGGCGGGGTGAAGTCCAGCGGCTCCAGACCCTTACGCTCGCGCTTGGCGTTGATGCGCTCGTGGCGCTCCTTCTCCGCGTCGGAGCCGGGGGTGGGGGTCGCGCGGATGACGATGTACTGCTGGACGAAGGTCCACACGTTGGTGGTCAGCCAGTAGATGAGCACACCGATCGGCATGCCCGGCCCCGTGATCACGTAGATGAACGGGAGCATGTACAGCATCATCTTCTGGGTGCTGGCCATGGGGCCCTCGAGGGCCGCCTTGGGCATGTTCTTCATGGTCAGCGACTTCTGGGTGAAGAAGGTGACCGCGCACATCGCCGCGATGATGACGCCGGCGACGATCTTGGTGGTGACCCCGCCGTCGCCGGACTGCAGGAAGCTGTCGGCGATGGTGACGTTGCCGAGGATGGTCGAGTTGCTCGCGCTCTGCGCCAGCTCGGTGGTCAGCGGCCCGAAGGGCTCGCCCTCGGCGGCGTCGGGCAGCTTGTTGTAGAGCACTCGGAACAGGCCGAAGAAGATCGGCATCTGCAGCAGCACGGGCAGGCAGGAGGAGAACGGGCTGGCGCCGGCCTCCTTGTAGACCGCCATGGTCTCCTCGGCCATCTTCTGCCGGGACTCCTGGTCGGTCTTGCCCTTGTACTTCTTCTGCACGGCCTGCAGCTCGGGCGAGACCATCTGCATCGCGCGCGAGGCGCGGATCTGGCGCACGAACAGCGGGATGATCAGGGTGCGGACCACCGCGGTGAGGCCGACGATGGACAGCACCCAGGTGATGCCGGAGTCCGCCTCCATGAACAGCGAGAGGAGCGCATGGAACTTCACCATGAGCCATGCGACGGCCCACTCGATCGGGTACAGGGGATTCATCGGCCTGGTCTTCCTGCCGCACGGATGCGCATGTCGTTCATGCGAGGTGCCGGCTGTGGTCGGGAGTCTCGGTCAAGGGTAGGCCCTAGGGGGCCGGGTGCCGCAGTCGGCGTGGATTGCTCCACATGCCCGGCGCCGGGACCGGATCGAGCCCGCCGCGGGTGAGGGGATTGCAGCGGAGGATCCGCCAGGTGGTCAGCAGCGTCCCCTTCAGGGCTCCGTGCGTGCGCAGGGCGTCCATGCCGTACTGCGAGCAGACGGGGTCGTAGCGGCAAGCGGGCGGGGTGTAGGGCGAGATGCCCACCTGGTAGCCGCGCACCGGCAGCATCAGCAGCCGGCGCGGCAGGCGTCCCAATCGGCGCAGCGCGTTCTCGCGACCTCGCGCGCGCTCCGGCGGGCCGGCGCTCACCGCGACCGCTCCTCGCGGCGGGCGAGCTTGCGGGAGGCGGAGGCGAGCGCCGAGTCCACGTCCTCGCGGAGCTCGGCGAAGGGCTGCGCCTCGATGCCCGGCAGCGCCCGCAGCACGATCGCGCTGCCGGCGGGGAGGGTCTCGAGATGCGGGCGCACGATCTCGCGCAGGCGCCGGGTGACGCGGTTGCGCACCACGGCGTTGCCGATCTTCTTGGACACGACGAATCCCACGCGGGGTGCCTCCTCCCCCTGCGTGAGCAGGGTCAGGTGCACGACCACGTGGGATCGAGCGCTGCGCGCGCCACCGCGGGTGACCGCACGGAACTCGTCGCCGCTGTGGAGCCGGCGACTAGACCAGTACACGACGACGTGACGCCTCGGCCCTGGTCACCGTCGTCTCAGGCGGAGAGCTCGGCGCGGCCCTTGGCGCGGCGGGCGTTCAGGATGCTGCGGCCGGCGCGGGTGCGCATGCGGGCGCGGAAGCCGTGCTTCTTGGCGCGGCGGCGGTTGTTCGGCTGGAACGTGCGCTTGCTCATGGTTCTCCTCGATCGTGGGCACGGGCGTGCCCCTCGCGGTGGCGTGTGGTCTGCTGCGCGAACGGATGTCCGGGCGCACCCGCCGGGGCGGGGCGGCTGCCGTGTCCCACATCGGGACGGTGCCGTCGGGCGGCGCGCAGCGCTGACTGCACGATTTTAGGCGCGGGGGTGCACGGGGTCAACGGAGGAGCCCCGCTGAGGGCCGGTTGTGGCCCGATTCTCACTTCCGGGGGCGTGTCGTGACGGCCCCGAGGGCCCGTCGTGCCCTTCGGGTCCTGCCCCTCCGGCCCGGCGGCGCCCGGCGGGGCGGCGCCGCTCACATCGTCGCGGTCGTCCCGGTCACGTCGGAGGCGGAACCCCGACCTGTTGTCCACATCGGCGATCCACAGCGGTGAGGATAATGTGGAAAACTGTGGCGACCCGCGCCCGAGACCTGAGGGGGACACCTGATGCCGGAGGCGAACGCCGACGCGATCTGGGACAGCACGCTGAGCATCCTGCGCCGCGACGACACCGTCTCCCAGCGCGTGATGGCCCTGCTCACCCTCTCCCGCCTGATGGCCGTGGTCGCGGACACCGCCCTGCTCGCCGTGCCCTCCACCTCGGCGAAGGAGCTGATCGAGAACCGGATCGCGGGCTCCCTGAAGGCCGCCCTCAGCGAGGCCACCAGCACGGACCTTCGCTTCGCCGTGACGGTCGACGAGTCGCTGCTGCTGGAGGGGGACGACGAGGACGAGGCCCCTGCACCGCCGCTGACCTCCTCCTCCACCGACCGCAGTGCACATCCTGTGGACAACGATGTGGACAGTTTTACGGGGGATGTCCACACCCCGCCCTTCCGTCGTGGACGCGGCACCGTGCTCCCGTCCGAGTCCGCCTCCGGCCGGCCCGCGCTGCCCTCGAGCAGCACCTCGGACTCGGCCGCCTCCGCCGCCTCGCACTTCGGCCGGGGGGAGGACGAGTTCCACGGCTCCGCGGCCGATGATCCCAGCGCCTACGCGGGGATGTCCGCGCTCAGCGGCGCCTCCGCCCCCTCCCCGGGACCGGCGCCGCGCCGACCCGCCCCCGCCGGCGGCTCGACCCTCGGCGAGGACTCGCGCCTGAACAGCAAGTACACCTTCGACACCTTCGTGATCGGCTCCTCGAACCGCTTCGCGCAGGCGGCCGCGTCGGCCGTGGCGGAGACGCCGGCGAAGGCGTACAACCCGCTGTTCATCTACGGCGGATCCGGTCTGGGGAAGACCCACCTGCTGCACGCGGTGGGCCACTACGCCCAGAGCCTCTACCCCGACGTGGTGGTGCGCTATGTGAACTCCGAGGAGTTCACCAACGAGTTCATCAACTCGGTGCAGTCCGGCCAGTTCGGCAAGGCGCAGGAGTTCCAGCGCCGCTATCGCGACATCGACATCCTGCTCATCGACGACATCCAGTTCCTGCAGCGGGCACCGGAGACGATGGAGGCGTTCTTCCACACCTTCAACACGCTCTACAACTCGGACAAGCAGATCGTGATCACCTCGGACCTGCCGCCGAAGGAGCTCGGCGGCTTCGAGGACCGGATGCGCTCCCGCTTCGAGATGGGCCTGATGACGGACGTGCAGCCGCCGGACCTCGAGACCCGCATCGCGATCCTGCGCAAGAAGGTCGCCCAGGAGAACACCGGCGAGGTGCCGCACGACGTGCTGGAGTACATCGCCAGCCACATCGCCACCAACATCCGCGAGCTCGAGGGCGCGCTGATCCGCGTGCAGGCGCTGCACTCCCTCTCCCGCCAGCCGATGGACGTCACCCTCGCCGAGTCCGTGCTGAAGGATCTGCTCTCCCACGACGACGGCGCTCAGATCACGGCCTCGACGATCATCGCCCAGACCGCGACCTACTTCGGGCTGTCGGTGGAGGAGATCGTGGGCACCGGCCGCAGCCGGCGCCTCGTCTCCGCGCGGCAGATCGGCATGTACCTGTGCCGGGAGCTGACGGACATGCCGCTGATCCGCATCGGCGAGGAGTTCGGCGGCCGCGACCACACCACCGTCATGCACGCGAACAAGAAGATCAGCGAGCTGATGAAGGAGCGTCGGGCGATCTTCAACCAGGTCACGGAGCTCACGGCGAGGATCAAGAGCTCGAGCTCCTCGGCCCGGAAGTGACGCGGGAACGACACGGCAGTGACGGAGCCGACCGCGTGAGCGCGCCGGAGAATGTCATCCCAGGTCAGGCCGACGTTCTCCCCAATTGTGGATAACTCTGTGGACAGTGTGGAAGGACGAGCATCTGCGCAGGAGCCGATGTGCACGGAGGAATAACAGGAATCTGACGGCGGCGGCGATCCGTGCACAGGTCGTGCACGAGCTTCCTGTGATTGTCGACGAGTCGTCCACGTCGACAGTGTCGGCTGTGACCTGCTGAGATGTCGGTTATCCACGAGATCCACAGCCGTGATGATGAGGTCTGTAGTTTCTTGCTCGCCGTGGATGTGGAGGGCGGGGGTCGGCAGCAGCGGCCGAGGAGCACGGAGGAGCAGGGGCGGAAGTCAAGGATCTGCGGCGGTGTGTCGTCGGAGGGCTCCGGGAACCGATACGCTGTCCACCGTTCGATCACGATCAGGCTTTCGACCACTGCGAAGGAGTGGCAACGGTGAAGTTCCACCTCGACCGCGGCGTCCTCGGCGACGCCGTCTCCTGGGCCACCCGCACCCTCCCTGTCCGTCCGGCGATGCCGATCCTGCAGGGCGTGCGCATCGTCGCCGATGCGGGCGGCGAGCTGCAGCTCTCGACCTTCGACTACGAGGTCAGCGCCCAGATCCGTCTCGAGGCGGAGATCGAGCAGCCGGGCGAGGTGCTGGTCCAGGGGCGCATGCTCTCGGACATCGTCCGTGCCCTGCCGAACAAGGACGTCACCGTTGCGCTCGAGGGCACGAAGCTCCAGGTCCGCTGCGGCAGCGCCCGCTTCGCGCTCGCGACCCTCCCGGTCGAGGAGTACCCGCAGCTGCCCACCATGCCCCCGGTCGCCGGCACCGTCGCGGCCGACGTGTTCTCCGAGGCGATCTCGCAGGTCACCGTCGCGGCCTCGAAGGACGACACCCTCCCGCTGCTGACCGGTGTGAAGGTCGAGATCAGCGGCGAGACCATGACCCTGATGGCCACCGACCGCTACCGCCTGGCGCTGCGCGAGCTGACCTGGAACCCCTCGTCGCCCGGTGCCGAGCTCACCGCCCTGGTCCGCGGCCGCACCCTCCACGAGGTCGCCCGCTCGCTCGCGACCGGCGGCGGCGTCGAGATCGCGCTGTCCGACGAGGACTCCGCGAACCTGATCGGCTTCGAGGCCGGCGGCCGCCGCACCACCTCCACCCTCGTCGACGGCGACTACCCGCCGGTGCGCCGACTGTTCCCCGAGACCACCGCGATCACCGCCGTCGTCTCCACCGGCGCGCTGATCGACGCGGTCAAGCGCGTCTCCCTGGTCGCCGAGCGGAACACCCCCGTGCGCCTGTCGTTCTCCGAGGGCCAGGTCGCGCTCGAGGCCGGCGCCGGCGACGACGCCCAGGCCAGCGAGGTGCTCGAGGCGCAGCTCGAGGGCGAGGACCTCGTCGTCGGCTTCAACTCGGGCTTCCTGCTCGACGGCCTCGGCGCGCTCGGCAGCGAGTTCGCGCGCCTGACCTTCACCGACTCGATCAAGCCCTCGGTGATGACCGGGCAGGACTCGCTCGAGGGCGAGCCCGACAACTCCTACCGGTACCTCATCATGCCGATGCGGATCTGAGGGAGGGCGAGCTCCCTCCGTGCACCTGACCGCCCTCGAACTCACCGACTTCCGCTCCTACCGGCAGCTGAGCCTGCCCGTTCGTCCCGGCATCACCGTCATGGTGGGCCCGAACGGGCAGGGCAAGACCAACATCGTCGAGGCGCTGTGGTACCTCGCGACGCTCTCGAGCCACCGCGTCCCTCACGACGCCGCGCTCGTGCACCGCGGCGAGTCCACCGCGATCGTCCGTGCGAGCTTCGAACGCGCTGGCCGGCCCCTTCAGATCGACCTCGAGATCACCCCCGGCAAGGCGAACCGCGCCCGGCTCCAGGGGCAGAACGTCTCCCGGCTGCGCGACCTGCTCGGCGAGGTGCGGGCAGTGCTCTTCGCCCCGGAGGACCTGGGACTGGTCAAGGCCGATCCGGAGGGCAGGCGCCGCTTCCTCGACGAGCTCCTGTTCGAGATCGCGCCCCGCTTCGCGTCGATCAAGGCCGACTACGACCGGGTCCTCAAGCAGCGCGGCAACCTGCTCAAGCAGATGCGCTCGATGCGGCGGGGCGGCTCGGGGCGCAGCGTCGGCGGGCTGGACCCGGCCGAGTCCGCGGCCTCCACGCTCGAGGTCTGGGACCAGCAGCTCGCCCGTCACGGCGCCGAGCTGCTGCGTGCCCGGCTCCACCTCGTGAACCGTCTGCGCCCGCACCTGGGGTACTCCTACCTGCGGGTCTCGACCGACGAGGGGGCCGAGCAGGCGCTCGACCTGCCCCCTGACCAGCGCGGCGAGGTCGCCTCCCCGGCGGACGTCCGCTACCGTTCCGACGTGCTCGACGAGCTCGGCGCCGCGCCCGGGGAGCTGCCCGGCACCCGCGAGATCCACGACGTCCTGCTCGCCCTGGTCTCCGCACGCCACGACGAGGAGATCGACCGCGGCACGAACCTCACCGGGCCGCACCGCGACGACCTCGAGATCCGCCTGCACGACTTCCCCGCGAAGGGCTACGCGAGCCATGGCGAGTCCTGGTCTCTCGCGCTCGCCCTGCGCCTGGCCAGCTACGACCTGCTGCGTCTCGAGGAGGGCGACCTCGGCGACGGCGAGCCGATTCTCATTCTCGACGACGTCTTCAGCGAGCTGGACGTCCATCGCCGCGAGCGGCTCGGCCGGATCGTCACCGATGCCTCGCAGGTGCTGATCACGACCGCGAACGACACCGACATCCCCGCCTCCCTCGACGGCGAGATCCACGTGGTCGACGTGACGCTCGGCGAGGCGGTCACGCGCAGCGGGGGCGGGCTGCGATGAACGGCGGTACTTCGCGCCCGAGGATCGCGAACCCGTACGGGCTCGGCACCTGGAGCGGGGCAGCGGCGGGGTCCGAGGAGCAGGCGGCCTCGCCGACGGCTCCGGCCGCCGCGCCCGCGCGGGGTGGTGCCCGCAGCGGGGACGGTGCCGAGCAGGCCCGCGGTGGAGCGCGGCCGGGCGCCGAGGGGGCTGGTGGGCCCGTCGCGTCCCGCTCCGGGGCGCGCACGCCCGTCGCCCCCGGGGATCCCGACCGCGAGGAGCAGGTGCTCTACGATCCGCCGGACCTGCCGGCGCCGGCGGATCCCTTCGAGCTCGCCCGCCGCACCGTCAACCGCTCCCGTGCCGCTGCCCGTGACCGCGGCCTCTTCCCGATCTCCGCGAAGACGCAGGCCAGGGATGTGCGCGACCGGTCGGGGCGGGCGCCGGGCTACTCCGGCTCGCGCCCGGACCCGCGGGATCCGCAGGGCATCGAGCTGGTGCTGAAGAAGGTGCTGGGGAACCTCGGCTGGAACGCCGGGATGAGCACCGGACGGGTGCTGGACGAGTGGGACGTGATCGTCGGGGAGCGCCTCGCGACGCACTGCCGGCCGGTCTCCTTCGAGGACGGGGTGCTCGTGGTCAGCGCCTCCTCCTCGGCGTGGGCGGCGCAGCTGCGGATGCTCACCCCGCAGCTGATCACCACCATCGAGGAGCACGTCGGCTCCCACGTCGTCTCGGAGCTGAAGGTCACCGGCCCGGCCGCCGCCGAGCGCAGCTGGAAGAAGGGTCGACGGACGGTGACCTGGCGCGGCCCCCGGGATACGTATGGCTGATCGACGTGCTGCGAGGGACGAGCGGTAGGAGGTCAGCGGGTGGGTGGAGCCTGATCGACGTGCTGCGAGGGACGAGCGGTAGGAGGTCAGCGGGTGGGTGGAGCCTGATCGACGTGCTGCGAGGGAC